>NZ_JAAAYH010000762.1:0-2066 GCF_018035285.1 Streptomyces sp. MK37H
TGGTGGGCGGCGAGCGCCCCGGCCACATTGAAGGTCGACCGGATGGTTCCGCCGATGCCATAGGCGTTGTGGAGCAGGAAAGAAATCTTCATGGTGATGTACGCGCGGCGGGGCTGAACTGCCGCGACGTGCCCTCCCCTCCGAGGCGGAGCCAGTAAGGACCGATCGGTCGGTAAGACTGGCTGGGGCCGCGAAGGTTGCTTATGCGTGTGGTGATATGGGATCAACCACATTCGGCAAAGGGATTACAACCTTCCCCGGGTTCTGGGAGTCTGCGGGGTGTCCGTGCGGAGGCCGTACGGGCCCGATAACGACCAGGGGTGGACAGAGAAATGAACGAGTCCGGTGCGAAGCGGACCGTTGGTGCGGCCATCGCGGTGGTGGCGGCGCTGGGGCTGATGACCGGATGCGGCAGCGACTCCGGCGACGGCAAGGCGGACGGCGCCAAGCAGGCGGGCAGCGCCGAGCGGGCCGACGGCGCCAAGCGGGGCGACGGCGCTTCGCAGGGCGACGGCGCTTCGCAGGGGGACAAGGCCGCGAGCTCCGACCCGGCCGCGAAGCCGCTGTCCGCGTCCGCCCTGGAGCGGGCCGCCCTGACCAATGGCGAGGTCAAGGGGCTCGAGGTGCAGAAGATGACGGACAAGGAGGTCAGCGAGGGCGGCTCGGCAAAGACCGGCAAGGCCGCGTGCCAGCCGATGGCCGCGCTGATGGGGACCCAGTACGACCCGGCGCCCAAGGCCAGCGTCCACCGCGCCTACGCCACCGACCTCACCAAGGCGAAGGTCGGCGGCACCGGTCTGATCCGGATCTCCTCCTACGGACCGGGCGACGCCGAGCGCACGGTGAAGGACCTGCGCGAGGCCGTCACCGCCTGCCAGGGTGGCTTCCCGGCCGAGGACGGCTCGGGCGAGAAGGCGGACGTCAAGAAGGTGACACCGCTGGACGCGCCGAAGGCCGGGGACGAGGCGGTGTCCTTCAGCCTGCATGACGCGGGCAAGGAGAAGGCCGTCATCAAGTTCACGGTCGTGCGGACCGGGCCGCAGGTGACGGTGTTCTTCGGGGTGAACATCGCGGACCCGGCGAAGTCCGAGATCCCGGCCGCGCTGGTGGAGGCCCAGGTGGCGAAGGTGGAGAAGGCCACGAAGGGCGCCGCGTCCTAAGCCCGGCGGCCCGGTCTCAGTTGGTGGCGGAGGCGGCTGAGGCGGCCTCCGCCGACGCCTGGGCGCTGCCCCGGGCCAGGATCCGGCGGAAGGTGTAGTCGGCCACATCGCGGCCGGCCTGGAGGGTGGCGGTGTCCGATGCCGTGACCGCCTTCCCCGACGTATAGCCGGAGATCGTGAAGTAGGCGTACCGCCCGATCGCGTTCGCCGAGCTCTGGCAGGCCGTCCGGCGGCAGAAGGTCGGGACGCCCCCGCCCGAGAGCGAGGCGATGTTCGGCTTGTACGCGTCCTTGGCCTTCTCGGCCGCCGCCTTGCCGTCGAAGACGGCGACACCCACCGTCACCGCGACGCCGTCCCGGGTGAAGGTGGCCCGCAGCAGCTTGCGGCAGCCGTTGTTCGCCAGCACCGAGCCGAGCGCCCCCTGGGTCGCGGCCGAGCAGCTGGCTGTCGAGGCGGACGCCGCCTTGGCGTACGACCGGTCGTCCTTCGCGGCGCGCTTGTCGGGGAAGAGGCTGCCCGCGCTCAGCGGCGCCTTGTCCCGCCGGGCGCTGGAGATGATGTCCAGCGGCTTCGGCGGCGCGGGCGGGGCCACATCGGAGAAGGTCGGCTCGGGCGTCGCCGACTCGCTGGGCAGGTCCTGCGGGGTCGGCAGCCCACCGGCCGAATCGCCCCCACCGTTGTCCTTGTGCCCGCTGCTGACCACCGCGGTGGCGACGATCGCGGCGACGGCGGCCGTCGCCAGCGCCCCGCCGCCGATGAAGAGCAGCTTGCGGCGGCGGTTGCGCGCGGCGGACTGATCGGCGAGCGCCGCCCAGTCCGGCGTCGACGGCTGAGGCGCCTGAGAACCCCCGGGCCCGTAAGGCCCCCCTTGCCCAAAGCTCATGGCGCGCATCTTAGACCGGCCGA
>NZ_JAAAYH010000763.1:0-2065 GCF_018035285.1 Streptomyces sp. MK37H
CGATGGACGCCGCGTTCACCGAGGAACAGGACGAGATCCGCCGTACGCTGCGCACTCTGCTGCGGGAGCGGTGCGGGCCGGAGGAGGTCAAGGCGGCGGTCCAGACCGCGCCCGGCTATGACGAGGCCCTGTGGCGGCAACTCGCCCGGACGCTCGGGCTGCCGGGCCTCGCCCTTTCGGCGGCGTACGGGGGCGTCGGCTGCGGCGTCACCGAGCTGGCGCTGGCCTGTGAGGAGACCGGGCGGGCGCTGCTCCCCTCGCCGCTCGTGGCCACCGCCGTGTTCGCCGCGCCCCTGGTCGCCGCGCTCGGGACGGAGGCGCAGCGCGCCGAGCTGCTGCCGCGTATCGCGGAGGGGGCCCTTACGGCGGCACTCGCGGTGCCGGGGCGCGCGCTGCCCGAAGCGCTCGGGCTCGTAGGAGCGCGAGGAGGTGCGTGGGCCGGTGGGGGGCGCGCGGGGGGTGTCCAGGCGCGCCCGGACCGGGAGTGCGGCACGGGGTGGCGGCTGTACGGGCAGGTGGAGCAGGTGCCGGGCGGGCACAGCGCCGAACTGCTGCTGGTCGCCGCCCGAGCCGGGGGCTATACGCGCGGGCGGACGCTGCTGTTCCTCGTCCGGGCGGGGGCTGACGGGCTGGTCCGCGCGCGGCTGACCGCGCTCGACGCGACGCGCCCGCAGGCCCGGATCGAGCTGCGGAACGTCTCGGCCGAGCTGCTGGGGGTGGACGACGGCGAGAGCGGGAGCGGGGAGGCGGTGGCCGAGGCACTGGCGGCCGTGGGTACGGCGGCCGCGGCCGTGCTCGCCGCCGAGGCCGTGGGGGCGGCGGACGCGGCCCTCACGCGGACGGTCGAGTATGTGCGGGCACGTGAGCAGTTCGGCCGTCCCATCGGCTCCTTCCAGGCGGTCAAGCACCGGCTGGCGGATGTGTACGTCGCGGTGCAGGCGGCCCGTTCGGCGGCGTACTACGCGGCATGGGCCGCGGCCGAGGGCGGTGCGGGCGGTACGGAAGCCGCGGTCGCGGGCGGGCTGGCGCTCGCGCAGGCGCTGGAGGCGCAGCGCACGGCGGCGGCCGAGGCGGTGCAGCTGCACGGCGGTATCGGCTTCACCTGGGAGCATGACGCGCATCTCTACTTCAAGCGGGCCGCCTCGGATGAGCTGCTCTTCGGCCCCGTCCACCGGCTGCGCGCCCGGGCCGCGGAACGGGAGGGACTCTTCGGCGCGGCCGATCGCGCTCCTTACGGCGGCCATGAAGGGCGCGGCGGAAGCGGCGGAAGGGGCGGTCACGACGGGGACGGCACGCACGATGGGACTGACGGGCGAGACGGGCCGGACGGGCGAGACGGCCTGCGTAAGGCGGTGACGGTCTGATGGCCGGTTACGGCGTGAGGCTGGTCCGTAAGGTGTCCTCGACCCGCGCCTTCGCCAAGGTCGCGCCCCATGTCATCCCCGCCTTCGACCGCACGGTTCACCGGCTGACCCGCGGCAAGGTGCTGCCGAGCGCGCGGATGCTGCCGGGCGTGATCCTTACGGCGCGCGGCGCGAGGTCGGGGCTTCCCCGCCGTACCCCGCTGGCCTGTATGCCGGAGGACGGCGGCACCTGGATCCTGATCGGCAGCAACTTCGGCCGTCCGGGCCATCCGGTCTGGACGGCGAACCTCCTGAAGCACCCGGAAGCGGAGATCAGCTGGCGGGGCCGGGACATCGCCGTCCGGGCACGCCTCCTGGAGGGCGCCGAACGCGAGGCCGCCTGGGCCGCGGTCCTCGCCTTCTGGCCGCCCTACGCGACCTACCAGTCCCGGGTGGACCGCGAGATCCGCCTCTTCCGCCTCCATCGCGTCGAAGAGGGCTGAGCCGGTCCGTCGGGGCGGTGGGGGAGGGCTGAGCCGGTCCGTCCGGTTCGGGGGTGCTCAGCGCCCCTTCCATCGGGGGTGCTGGGCACCCCCGGCCAGGGGCGCCCAGCGCCTCGGCGGGGTCCCCGTTCCCTCTCCCACGGGCGAGCCCATGGCCAAACCAAACCAGTGACCGCAAATGGCAGCGGCGGATCACTGGGGAGTGATCCGCCGCGGCGT
>NZ_JAAAYH010000764.1:0-2045 GCF_018035285.1 Streptomyces sp. MK37H
CCTCGGTTGTGGTGGGGGCCTGTTGGTGCGGTCAGTGTTGGACCGGCGCCGTAGGGTGTCAACAGTTTCCGCAAGAATTACGGAAACTCTGCTGTGGATGGTGATCTCTTGAGAGGGAGTATCTCCTGTTCAACGCCTCTCCTCATTGGTCGAATCTAGAAAAGATCGTTGAGAGGAAAGAGATGAGAGATCATTTCCGGGATCTCTTCATCGAAAGTTTTCGGAGCCCTTCCGGATCAATTCAGCGCCTGTGGGGCCCGGTCAGGCAAAGAGGGCGATGCGGTACATGTCATAACTCGCCCCTACAATCGCGCGGGTTCGTTCCACAAGGGCGGTCGGGACGACCAAGCGCGAGGTCAGAGCACTGCCAGACCGTTAACAGGGCGTTAGTGACGCGGCAGTAGATCGTCAGCGGCAGCGGACAGTCTTGTTGTCACGGCCCCGGAGGACGGGGTCGAAGCCCACGACAACAGGGGGACTGATGTCGCGCCGCACCACCACTCTTCGCCATGGACGCAAGGTCGCCGCCGCGGCGGTCGTCGCTGTCGCCGCGTTCGGCCTGACCGCGTGCCAGGACAACACGGACGCCAGCGGAAGCTCGCCCTCCTCGGCCGCGAGCGACTCCTCGGACTCGGGCTCCTCGGGCTCCGGCTCGTCCGGCTCGTCCGGTTCCGGTTCGTCGGACGGGGGCTCGTCGGGTTCGGCCGGAGGCAGCCAGGGCAATGGCGGCGCGGGCGGCGGTGGCGGCGCCGGTGCGGGCGCCTGCAAGACCTCGCAGCTGGGGTTCAGCAGCTCGCACGGCATGGGCGAGGGCACCCTCATCGTCAACCTCAAGAACACCGGGTCCGCCCCCTGCACCCTCCAGGGCTTCCCCGGCGTTGACCTCAAGAGCAAGAACGGCTCGATCAGCGCCGAGCGCAGCGACCTCGCGGCGCCGAAGACCAAGGTCAGGCCGGGCGAGGAGACCCGCTTCACGCTCTACTACCCGCCGAACAACTCCGGCGGCAGCGGCGAGACCTTCACCACCCTCGTCGTCACCCCGCCCAATGAGACCCACGCCCACTCCCTCCCCGTGAGCATCAACGTCCCCGTCACCGATGGCTCCGGCTCCGCCATCAAGGTGGACCCGGTCGGCACCGGCAAGTAGGCGCACACCGTCGCAGGGATCTCGACAACGACAGACAGCAAAGCATCCCCGGGCCGCTGGCCTGGGGCTTTGCTATGAGCAACGAGACTGCCTGATCGATCGAACGTTCAACTTCTGGCGCACCGGCGTGCGCCCTCGCCCACGACGGCCGACCCTGGATGGCGGGGGCGGTGGAGCGTGGACCGGACCGGAACCGGACTGGAAGGTGAACGTCACGATGGAGACACCCCCGATCGTTTCGGCGCAGGAGTGGGAGGCCGCGCGCCAGCGGCTGCTCGGGGAAGAGAAGCAGCTGACCCGCGCCCGTGACGCACTGGCCGCCAAGCGTCGGCGGATGCCGTGGCTGGCGGTGGAGAAGGCGTACGCGTTCGACGGACCCGAGGGCAGGGTGAGCCTGCTCGACCTGTTCGCGGGGCGTCGTCAGCTGATCCTCTACCGCGCCTTCTTCGAGCCCATCGTGTACGGCTGGCCCGAGCACGCCTGCCGCGGCTGCTCCATGGTCGCCGATCACGTCGGCCACCTCGCCCACCTCAACGCCCGCGACACCACCCTCGTCTTCGCCTCGCGCGCCCCGCAGCCGGAGATCGAACAGGTGAAGGCGCGGATGGGCTGGACGATGCCCTGGTACACGATCACCGACGACTTCGACGCCGACTTCGACGTGGACGAGTGGCACGGCACGAACGCGTTCATCCGCGACGGCGACCGCGTGTTCCGCACCTACTTCATCAACGCCCGCGGCGACGAGGCGCTGGGCAGTACCTGGAGCTACCTCGACATGACCGCGCTCGGACGGCAGGAGACGTGGGAGGACTCGCCCGAGGGCTACCCCCAGACCCCGCCGTACGAATGGTGGAACTGGCACGACGCATACGGCGACCCCGAGCCGGCCCCGGAA
>NZ_JAAAYH010000765.1:0-2033 GCF_018035285.1 Streptomyces sp. MK37H
CCCTCGTCCGCGCCGCCGGGCTGGCCGCCGTGACCGTCCTCGGCGCCTGGATCGGACTGCTGGTGGTCGGCAGCGTCCGCATCTCCGTGGGCCCGATGGACACGCGGATGGCGCTGCGGCCGTCCCTCACCGGCGGCACCAAGATCAATGTGGCCCCGCTGGGCGCGCTCGAGCTGAACAGCCACCACGCCCCGCTCCGCCTGGACGTGGACGTGGACCGGCTCGACCCCATACGGTCCCAGGCCCTCGTCGACCACCCCGAGCGGCTCTCCGGGCTCCAGGACGAGGTCGCGAGCGATATCACCCGCGGCACCCTCGGCCTCGCGGTCCGCTCCTGCGTCGCCGTGGTCTTCGGCGCCACCGCGCTGGGCCTGGCGGTCTACCGCCGCCCGCGCCGGGCGCTGACCGCCGGAGGGCTCGCACTCACACTGCTGACCGCCTCCGGGGGCGCCGTCTACGCCACATGGAACCCGAATTCCGTACTGGAGCCGCGCTACTCCGGGCTGCTCTCCAGCGCCCCCTCGGTGGTGGGCAACGCGCGCAGCATCGTGACCGACTTCGACGTCTATCAGCGAGAGTTGGCCCGGCTGGTGACCAATGTCACCCAGCTCTACGAGGCGACTTCGACGCTCCCCGCGTACCAGCCCGATCCGACCACCATGCGGGTGCTGCACATCTCGGACGTCCATCTCAATCCGGCCGCCTGGCACATCGTGCAGTCGCTGGTGCGGCAGTACAAGGTCAGCGTGATCATCGACACGGGCGACACGATGGACCACGGCACCTCCGCCGAGAACGGCTTCCTCGACCCCGTCTCCGACCTCGGCGCCCCCTATGTCTGGGTGCGCGGCAACCACGACTCGGCGTCGACCCAGCGCTACCTCGCCAAGCGCAAGGGGGCGCATGTCGTGGACAACGGCGATGTGATCACCATCGCCGGGCTGCGGATCGCGGGCATCGGCGATCCGCAGTTCACCCCCGACCGCTCCGCCGCGGCCGCCGGTGACGCGGCCGAGCACAGCGCCGGACGGCAGCTCGCCGAGGCGATCCGGGACCGCAAGGCCGCCGGCGCCCCGGCCGACATCGCCCTCGCCCACGACCCGATCGCCGCCCGGGAGACCGACGGCACCGTGCCGCTCGCCCTCACCGGTCATGTCCATCACCGCCGTACGGAGGTGCTCCCCGGCGGCACCCGGCTGATGACCGAGGGGTCGACGGGCGGCAGCGGGCTGCGTGCGGTGGACGACGGCACACCGGACAAGGTGCAGGCGTCGGTCCTCTATCTGGACCGGGACACGCGACGGCTCCAGGCGTGGGACGAGATCGATCTGGGCGGTCTGGGCCTGGCGAAGGCCGAGGTCAGCCGTCATCTGCCGGCCGAGAACCGCCCGGGGGCGACATCGACGCCCACCACTCCGTAAACCGTTTTGGCGAACCTCACCGGCATCCCATATGCTTCTCGCGTCCCCGAAAGCGCCGCAAGGCGCCCAGGTGGGCCATCGGCCCTCATCGTCTAGTGGCCCAGGACGCCGCCCTTTCAAGGCGGTAGCACGGGTTCGAATCCCGTTGGGGGCACCACCTTCTTTGAGTCACCGCAGGTCGGAACGTACCTGCCGGTGACTTTTCTCATGCGCGCCGCACACCGGCCCCGCGGCTCCCGCACCTCCCGGAATGTCTCCCTCCCCCACGCGGTTGTACGTACGCAACGGCACCGGACCCGCCGCAGGCCCCACGCGAGGGAGCGCAGATGACCGTCCAGGACGTCGACCGGGTGAGCTTCGCCGAGGAGTGGGAGCGCTGGCACCGCGCCCATGAGCAGGCGCTCGCCGATCCCCACGGATTTCTCGCGATCACCAGCCTGCGCTGGCTGAGCCCGGACCCGACCCGTTTCGAGGACGCTCCCGGGGCCTGGTCCAGCGGCCCGGAGGGCGTGGTGGTCGAACTCGCCGACGGCGAGGAACTGACGATCGACGGCACGGCGGTGCACGGGCGGTACGTCTTCGGGGCGATCGCCGAGCGGGGCAGCCTGTACG
>NZ_JAAAYH010000766.1:0-2025 GCF_018035285.1 Streptomyces sp. MK37H
GCAGACCATGGAGCGCGGGTCATAGTCCCCCTCCGCATTGCCCGGATAGGCGCTCTCACAGACGCTGTCGGCCAGCACCCGGACCGTCGCGGTGCGCAGCGATGAGGCATAGGTGCCATCGCCCTCCGTATCGCCCCAGCCGTACACCGCGGCCCGTTCACTCGGCCGGTACGCCTGGTCTCCGGTGGCCGCCATACGAATGGTGTAGGCCGCGGGCACCGCGACCCCCAGGGTGAGCACCGCGATGTCCCCGGCCCTGTTGTCGCCCTCGTACGCCGGATTGACCCACACCCGCGCGAGCGGGTACTCCACCCCGTCCTTCTTGCGCAGGTCGTTGCGACCGATGATCACCTTCAGGTCCCGTACCTCCCGCCAGTCCTTGCCCAGCACCCCACGACTCAGACAGTGGGCCGCCGTGACGACCGTTGTGGGGCCCACCACCGCCCCGCCGCAGAACTGGCCCGACCTCTTGCCCCCGAAGAGCTCACGACTGGCCACGGCCACCGCCCAGGGCGCCTCGACCGTACGCGCCGGATGCCCCCCGATCACCACCCGGTCGGCCGTCGCCGGGGCCGGCGCGGTGAGCACTATCGCGAGCGCGGCGGCCAGCGGCACCGCCAGGGCGATGAGGAGCGAATGGGGCGACCTAGGCATGCGGCCTCCTGACCATACGGAGCAAGACGCATACTCAGCGTTACCCTCTCCGTCGCGAAGCGCATCCCGAGTGGGCCAAGCGGGGAACAGGACTCCGGGGGACTTGGTACCGCGCACCGCGAAGGCCGGGCTCCCTCGGAGGGAGCCCGGCCTTCGCGCTGTACCGCTTCCGCTGTAAGGCGGCTATGAAGCCGCGGTCCGCATCAGTCCAGGTAGTCGCGGAGGACCTGGGAGCGGGACGGGTGGCGCAGCTTCGACATCGTCTTGGACTCGATCTGACGGATGCGCTCACGCGTCACGCCGTAGACCTTGCCGATCTCGTCGAGGGTCTTCGGCTGACCGTCGGTGAGGCCGAAGCGCATCGAGACCACGCCCGCCTCGCGCTCGCTGAGCGTGTCGAGCACGGAGTGCAGCTGCTCCTGCAGCAGGGTGAAGCTGACCGCGTCGGCCGGGACGACCGCCTCGGAGTCCTCGATGAGGTCACCGAACTCGCTGTCGCCGTCCTCGCCCAGCGGGGTGTGCAGCGAGATCGGCTCACGGCCGTACTTCTGGACCTCGATGACCTTCTCAGGGGTCATGTCGAGCTCCTTGGCCAGCTCCTCCGGGGTGGGCTCACGGCCCAGGTCCTGGAGCATCTGACGCTGGACGCGCGCCAGCTTGTTGATGACCTCGACCATGTGCACCGGGATACGGATGGTGCGGGCCTGGTCGGCCATGGCGCGGGTGATCGCCTGACGGATCCACCAGGTGGCGTAGGTGGAGAACTTGTAGCCCTTGGTGTAGTCGAACTTCTCGACCGCGCGGATCAGACCGAGGTTGCCCTCCTGGATGAGGTCCAGGAAGAGCATGCCGCGGCCCGTGTAGCGTTTGGCCAGCGAGACCACCAGACGGAGGTTGGCCTCCAGGAGGTGGTTCTTGGCGCGGCGGCCGTCCTCGGCGATGATCTCCAGCTCGCGCTTGAGCTTGGGGGCCAGCTTGTCGGAGTTGGCGAGCTTGTCCTCGGCGAACAGACCGGCCTCGATGCGCTTGGCGAGCTCGACCTCCTGCTCGGCGTTGAGCAGCGGGACCTTGCCGATCTGCTTGAGGTAGTCCTTGACCGGGTCGGCCGTGGCACCGGCCGCGGCGACCTGCTGCGCGGGGGCGTCGTCCTCGTCCTCGTCGGAGAGCACGAAGCCCGCGTTCTCCGGCTCGGCCTCGGCGCCCTCGGGGCCGGGCTTGCCCGGTGCCTCCTCGATGACGTCCTCGCCCTCGAGGAGTTCGTCGGTGACGTCCTTCTTGGCGGTGGACTTCTTCGCGACCGTCTTCTTGGCGGCGGCGGTGGCCTTCTTGGCGACCGTCTTCTTGGCCGCGGTCTTCTTGGCGGCGGCCTTC
>NZ_JAAAYH010000767.1:0-2007 GCF_018035285.1 Streptomyces sp. MK37H
ATGTCCGCCGTGGTGACCACGGTGGACGGGTCGAGGTCGGCCGGGGTCGGCATGGCGCTGCCCGGCAACTGCACCGCGGCCGCTCCATGGGCCACGGCCGAGGCGAGTGCGGCGGGCCCGGAGCCGCCCGCCGCGAGGAATCCGGCGAGCGAGGCATCGCCCGCGCCGACATTGCTGCGCACGGCGGTGACCCGGGCGGTGCCGAAGTAGGCGCCGGTCTCGTCGACCAGCAGCTGACCGTCGGCGCCCAGGCTGGCGAGTACGGCGCGGGCACCCAGCCCGCGCAGTTCCTCGGCCGCCTTGACCGCCTCGCCCACGGTGGCCAGCGGACGGCCCACGGCCTGGGCCAGTTCCTCGGCATTGGGCTTCACGACATCGGGGCGCTCGCGCAGGGCGGCGGTCAGCGAGGGGCCGGAGGTGTCCAGGGCGATCCGGGCGCCCGCCCGGTGGGCCCGTGCCACCAGCTCGGCGTACCACTCGGGCGCGAGCCCGCGGGGCAGGCTGCCGCAGCAGGCGATCCAGTCGGCGCTCTCGACCCTCGTCCGGACGGCCTCCAGCACCGCCTCGGCCTCGGCGTCGCTCAGTTCGGGCCCGCTCGCGTTGAGCTTGGTGAGGGTGCCGTCCGGTTCGGCCACGGAGATGTTGACCCGGGTCGAGCCCGCCACGGGCACGCCCGCCGCCTCGATGCCCAGCTCCTCCAGCAGCCGGGCGAGCAGCGCGCCCTCCGGTCCACCGAGCGGCAGCACGGCCACCGTGCGCTGCCCCGCGGCGGCCACGGCGCGCGAGACATTGACGCCCTTTCCGCCGGGGTCGACCCGGTCGGCCGTGGCCCGCAGCACGGCGCCGCGCTCCAGCGCGGGGATCTCGTACGTACGGTCCAGGCTGGGGTTGGGGGTGACGGTGAGAATCATGCGCGTGCCACTTCCGTGCCCTGGCGCTCGATGGCCAGGGCGTCCTGGGGGCTGAGCCCGGTGTCCGTGATGAGCAGATCGACATCGTCCAGGCCGCCGAACCGGGCGAAGTGCTCCCGGCCGAACTTGGCGGAGTCCGCGAGCAGCACCACCCGCCGGGCCGCCGCGATCATGGCGCTCTTGACGGAGCCCTCCGCGAGATCGGGTGTGGTGAGCCCGCCGTCCAGTGAGAAGCCGTTGGTGGCGAGGAAGACCACATCGGCCTTGATCTCGCCGTAGCCGCGCAGCGCCCATGCGTCCACGGCGGCCCGGGTGCGGTGGCGGACCCGCCCGCCGACGAGGTGCAGCGCGATACCGGGGTGGTCGGCGAGGCGGGCGGCGACCGGCAGGGCGTGGGTGACGACGGTGAGCTTGGCCTCCAGGGGAAGGGCGGCGGCGAATCGGGCCGCCGTCGAGCCCGCGTCGATGATCACGCTGCCGTCGGACGGCAGCTCGGCGATGGCGGCCCGCGCGATGCGGTCCTTCTCATCGGCGGCGGTGGACTCACGCTCGGCGAGATCGGGCTCGAAGTCCAGCCGTCCGGCCGGGATGGCGCCCCCGTGCACACGGCGGACGAGCCCCGCCCGGTCGAGGGCGCGCAGATCACGCCGTACGGTCTCGGCGGTGACCTGGAACTCCTCGGCGAGGGACAGGACATCCACCCGCCCGCTCTCGCGAGCGAGCCGGAGAATCTCCTGCTGACGCTCCGGTGCGTACATGTGGGTTTACGTCCCTTCCATGCCCGAACCTGTGATTTCGCGGCCAGATTACGTGGGCGATGCAGGAAAGTAAACAGACTCGGGCACGAAACAAACTCGACCGGGCATGTTTCGTGGTTCACGGTCGCTCAGCGACCCCTCAGCTGCCTCACGCCCTGACCGACCCGCCCCTGGCCGCCGCCCCTGGCCGCCGCCCATCGCCGTAGCGCACCGTCCGAATCCCGCCGGACTTCCGCGGCCCACCCGGCCAGGATCGAGTCATGTCCTTCGGGACCACTGCATAGCGGGATCTTTACCACATACCAGGAATGCAAGGAACACAGGAATACAAGGAACAG
>NZ_JAAAYH010000768.1:0-2003 GCF_018035285.1 Streptomyces sp. MK37H
AGATCTATCTGCCGCTGGGTCTGTATCTGCTGTTCACCCTCGTCCCCTTCTACTGGATGCTGCTGTTCGCGCTGCGCCCCGCGGGCTCGAACGCGCTGGTGCCCTGGCCGGTCACCGGTGAGCACTTCCAGAAGGTGTGGAACGAGCGCAGCTTCGGGATCTTCTTCCAGAACAGCATGATCGTCGGCGTCGCCTCGCTGGTGATGACGACGGCGGTCGCGCTGGCCGGGGGCTATGCCCTCGCCCGCTTCGAGTTCCGGATCAAAAAGGGTTTCATGCTGGCGCTGCTGGCGTCGCAGTTCATCCCGGGCGCGCTGATGCTGGTGCCGCTCTTCGAGATCTTCAAGAACCTGCAGATGATCAACTCGCTGGGGAGCGTGGTCATCGCGGAGACGGTCTTCCAGCTGCCCCTGTCGATCATCCTCATCAGCGGCTTCATCAAGAACGTGCCGGTGTCACTGGAAGAACAGGCATGGGTGGACGGCTGCGGCCGCTTCCGGGCCTTCTGCGCGGTGGTGCTGCCGCTGCTGCGCCCCGGGCTGATCGCGGTCGGCTCCTTCGCCTTCGTGCACAGCTGGAACCACTTCCTGTTCGCGCTGATGTTCCTCAGCTCCCAGGACAAGCAGACGATCCCGGTCGGCCTGAACACCCTCATCGGGGCGGACAGCGTCGACCTGGGCGCGCTCGCGGCGGGCGGGGTGATCGCCGCGGTGCCCGTGGTCATCGTCTTCGCCTTCATCCAGAAGTGGCTGATCACCGGCTTCAGCGCGGGTGCGGTCAAGGGCTGACCACTCCGGTCGGCGGAACAACCGTACGCGGACAGAGCGTACAAGGCGGACAGAGCGGACGAGGCGGACAAGGAGGTCCGAGCATGGGTACGGCCCCGGAACCGAAGGAACCGATACCGGTCGTCCTCGCGGGCGCCCACGGGCATGGGCGCTGGCATCTGGACAACATCCGGCGGCTGTCCGCCGAGGGAAAGGTCCGCCTCGCCGGGGTGTGCGAACTCGCACCGCTCACCCGGGAGGAGCTGGGCGACGGACTCGGCGAGCCCGAGCAGTCCGCCGACCTCGCCGCGCTCGTGACCCGCACCGGCGCCCGGATCGCCGTCATCTGCACCCCGATCCACACCCATGCCGACCTCGCCCTCGCCGCCGCCGAACGCGGTGCCCACCTTCTGCTGGAGAAACCGCCCACACCCTCGTACGCCGAATTCACCCGGTTGAGCGAAGGGCTACGCGGATACGGAACCGCCTGCCAGATCGGCTTCCAGTCGCTCGGCTCCCATGCCCTGCCCGCCATCCGGAAGCTCGTCGCCGACGGCCGTATAGGGGCGATCCGCGGCATCGGCGCGGCCGGGGCATGGGTCCGCGACGAGGACTACTACACCCGCGCCCCCTGGGCCGGACACCGCACCCTCGACGGCCGCGACGTCGTGGACGGCGTCCTCACCAACCCCCTCGCCCACGCCATCGCCACCGCCCTGCACCTCGCCGACGCCGACCGGGCCGAGGACGTGGCCGGTATCGAGCTGGAGCTGTACCGGGCCAACGCCATCGAGGCCGACGACACCTCCTGCGTACGGATCCGCACCACCCACGGTGCCACCGTGGCCGCCGCCGTCACCCTGTGCGCGGAGGAGCCCGGTGAGCCGTATGTGGCCGTCCACGGCGACCGGGGCCGGATCACCTTCTGGTACAAGCTGGACCGGGTCCGAATCGAACGCGACGGAGCGCCGCCCGAGACCACCGACCACGCGCGCACCGATCTGCTGGACAACCTCGTCGCGCATCTGCGCGACGGCACCGAACTGCTCGTTCCCCCGGACCGCACGGGCGCCTTCATGCGCGTCGTCGAGGCGGTCCGCACCGCACCCGCACCGGTCCCGCTGCCCGCCGACGCCTGGCGCACCGAGCCCGGTGCGGACGTCACCGCGCGAGCGGCCGAGCGGCGCGTGGTGACCGGCATCGACCGACTGGTCACCGCCGGCGCCGAGCGCCTCG
>NZ_JAAAYH010000769.1:0-2000 GCF_018035285.1 Streptomyces sp. MK37H
CCTGCACCCCCTCGCACCCGTCGAGACCTGCTTCACCTGGCTCCGTCCGGTTCGCCGCGCCACCGCACCGCCTTTCGGGCAGGCGGGCCCGTATACGGACAACCCGCCGCTGACCTGCCGGTCGTGGCGTGCGCGACACTCTACGGCCAGCCGGGGGCCCTGCGCACCGGCCGCCCTCTACCCAGTGGTAATAGCGGTCTGGCAAGCTGCGTCCATGTCCGCTGCCGCCGCTGACCGGGCCCGGTACGACCGGGCCACCGCCCATCTCGAAGCGCCCGTGGCGATTGTCGACCTGGGAGCCTTCGACGACAACGCCCGGGATCTGGTCCGCCGGGCGGGAGGCAAACCGATCCGCGTGGCCAGCAAATCGGTGCGCTGCCGCGCGCTGTTGGAGCGGGTGCTGGCGCGCGACGGCTTCGCGGGGATCATGAGCTTCACGCTCCCGGAGTCGCTGTGGCTGGCGCGCGAGGGGTTCGACGACGTGCTGCTCGCCTACCCCTCCGCCGACCGGGACGGCTTCGCCACCCTGACCGGCGACCCCAAGCTGGCCCAGGCCGTGACCGTCATGGTGGACGACCTCTCCCAGCTCGATCTGATCGACAGCGTTCGCGCCGGGACCGAAGAGGTCCGGGTCTGCCTGGAATTGGACACCTCGCTGCGGTTGCTCGGCGGGCGGGTGCGGGTCGGGGCGCTGCGCTCACCGCTGCGCGAACCGGAGCAACTGGCCACCCTGGCACGGGCGATCACCGACCGCCCCGGCTTCCGGCTGGTCGGGCTGATGGCGTACGAGGGGCATGTGGCGGGTGTGGGCGACGCGGTGCCCGGGAGTCCGCTGCGCTCGCGCGCCATCCGGCTGATGCAGTCCGTGGCGCGCCGGGAGCTCGCGGCGCGCCGGGCCGCTGCCGTACGGGCGGTGCGGGCCGTGGCGGACCTGGAGTTCGTCAACGGCGGCGGTACGGGCAGTGTGCAGCACACCGCCGCGGAGGACGCGGTGACCGAGATCGCCGCCGGGTCCGGGCTCTACCAGCCGCGGCTGTTCGACCACTACACCTCCTTCCGCGGCCGCCCGGCGGCCCTGTTCGCCCAGCCGGTGGTGCGCCGCCCCGGGGTGGGCGTGGTGACGGTGCTCGGCGGCGGCTATCCGGCGTCGGGCGCGGCGGGCCGGGACCGGCTGCCGGTGCCGTATCTGCCGGAGGGGCTGGAGTACGACTCGATGGAGGGGCCGGGCGAGGTGCAGACTCCGCTGCTGGGCACGGCCGCCGACGATCTGCTGATCGGCGACAAGGTGTGGTTCCGGCACGCCAAGGCCGGTGAGCTGTGCGAGCGGTTCGACACGCTGCGGCTGATCGAGGGGGACCGGGTGGTGGCCGAGGTGCCGACGTACCGGGGCGAGGGCAGGACGTACCTCTGACGGCCGGCCGCCACACCGCTTCGGCCCGGATGGACCGGTAACGCTAGATGGACCGGCCGTCGCCCGCCAGCGCCTCGATGCCCTTGACGATCTTGTCCATGTCGCTGAGCGGCGGCGCCTTGTCGCTCTCGTCGAACCCGAAGCGCACCACGACCATCGTGTCCGGCATGGTGGGCGAGGGGAACGCCACCGACTGCACGATGCCGTCGTCGCCCTTCTTCGTCACCACCTTCCAGCGGACCAGATAGCCCTTCTCGCCCGCGACCTCGACCGCCGAGGCCTTCAGCTGGCTGTGGGAGGTGATCCCGCCGTACGCCTTGCGGTCGGTGTCCTGGTCCGTGCCGTAGGACTCCTCGGCGTTCTGCGCGATGTCCTCCTTGGCTATGCCCTTGGCGGAGGTGGCCTTGTAGCCCTCCGCGGTCCGGGAGAAGGCGCCGCCACGCACACAGTCGGTGGACGGGTCGCCCGGGCAGGGGTAGCGGGAGGTGGTGACGCCCGCGCCGCCGGAGCTGCTGCGCCCGGCCTGCCAGCCGGAGAGCACCGGCAGGCTGATGCCGTTGCCCTGGTCCGGGGCGGTGTCCGGGTCGTA
>NZ_JAAAYH010000077.1:0-26623 GCF_018035285.1 Streptomyces sp. MK37H
CGGCCGTTGGAGGGCCTTGCCTTTCGGCTTCGTCGACTTTATCAGAATTTCTCCGAGTCGATTTCCACCCCCGCCGGTGGGCTCCTCCGAAGACCGTTGAGTGCCCCGGGTTCCCCTCTGGCGGAGCCGTAAACGTACTGGAGCGGGGCTCCTCGATGCAAATCGAGGAGCCCCGCCGGGTGTTCAGCGCCGGTGTGGTGCTGAAGGTGTGTCAGACGTGACGTCAGACCTCGACGACCACGGGAAGGATCATCGGGCGGCGGCGGTAGCTGTCGGAGACCCACTTACCGACCGCGCGGCGCGCCAGCTGCTGGAGCTGGTGCGGGTCCACGACCCCGTCGGAGGCCGACTTGATCAGGGCATCCTCGATCTTCGGGATGACCGCGGAGAAGGCGGAGTCCTCGATACCGGAGCCCCTCGCATGGATATGCGGACCGCCCACGATCTTGCCGGTCGTGCTGTCGACGACCACGAAGATCGAGATGATGCCCTCGTCGCCGAGGATGCGGCGGTCCTTGAGCGAGGTCTCCGTGACATCGCCGACCGAGAGGCCGTCCACGTACACGTATCCCGCCTGCACCTTGCCGACGATCTTGGCGATGCCGTCGACCAGGTCCACCACGACACCGTCCTCGGCGATGACGCAACGGTTCTTCGGAACCCCGGTCAACGCCCCCAACTCGGCGTTGGCGCGCAGATGGCGCCATTCGCCGTGCACCGGCATCAGGTTCTTGGGCTTGCAGATGTTGTAGAAGTACAGCAGCTCGCCGGCCGAGGCATGACCGGAGACATGGACCTTGGCGTTGCCCTTGTGGACGACCGTGGCACCCCATCGCGTCAGTCCGTTGATGACCCGGTAGACCGCGTTCTCATTGCCCGGGATCAGCGACGAGGCCAGGATCACCGTGTCGCCCTCGACGATCCGGATCTGGTGGTCGCGGTTGGCCATCCGGGACAGCGCGGCCATCGGCTCGCCCTGGGAGCCCGTGCAGACCAGCACCACCTCGTCGTCCCGAAGGTCGTCCAGGGTCTTCACATCCACCACGAGACCGGTCGGCACCCGTAGATAGCCGAGGTCACGGGCGATGCCCATGTTGCGGACCATCGACCGGCCGACGAAGGCGACCTTGCGCCCGTACTCATGCGCCGCGTCGAGGATCTGCTGGATGCGGTGCACATGGCTGGCGAAGCTGGCGACGATGATGCGCTTCTGCGCGTTGCCGAAGACCTGGCGCAGCACACCGGAGATATCGCGCTCGGGCGGTACGAACCCGGGAACCTCGGCGTTGGTGGAGTCCACCAGGAGCAGATCGATGCCCTCCTCGCCGAGCTTGGCGAACGCGGGCAGATCCGTGAGCCGGCCGTCGAGCGGCAGCTGGTCCATCTTGAAGTCGCCGGTGTGCACGGCCAGGCCGGCCGGGGTGCGGATGGCGACCGCCAGGGCGTCCGGGATGGAGTGGTTGACTGCGACGAACTCGCACTCGAAGGGGCCGATCCGCTCGCGGTGCCCCTCCTCGACCTCGAGGGTGTACGGACGGATCCGGTGCTCCTGCAGCTTCGCCTCGATCAGGGCGAGCGTCAGCTTGGAGCCGATCAGCGGGATGTCGGCCTTCTCGCGTAGCAGGAAGGGGACGCCGCCGATGTGGTCCTCATGGCCGTGCGTGAGAACGATGCCGTCGATGTCGTCGAGACGGTCCCGGATGGATGTGAAGTCCGGCAGGATCAGGTCGACTCCGGGCTGCTCCTCCTCGGGGAAGAGCACCCCGCAGTCGACGATCAGCAGCCGGCCGCCGTACTCGAAGACCGTCATGTTCCGGCCGATCTCACCGAGGCCGCCGAGCGGGGTGACGCGCAGGCCGCCCTCGGGGAGCTTCGGCGGAGGGCCGAGCTCTGGATGCGGATGACTCAAAAGACTCTCCTCACCACGCGCGCCACATGCCCCCTGGGCACATGGCGCGCGTGACATTCGTGCACTTGCTGATGTGTCTGTATGCAGTTGTGAAGTATGAAGGTGCGAGAAATCGCCTCTTTGCTTAGAGCTGTACCCCGCCGGCGGCGAGATCGCGCTTGAGCTGTTCGGTTTCCTCGGCGGTCAGCTCGACCAACGGCAGGCGCAGCGGCCCCGCGGGCTGGCCCTGGAGGGCGAGCGCGGCCTTGGTCGTGATCACACCCTGGGTGCGGAACATGCCGGTGAAGACCGGCAGCAGCTTCTGGTGGATCTCCGTTGCCTTCGCGACGTCACCCGCGAGATGGGCCTCGAGCATGGCCCGCAGCTCGGGGCTGACCAGGTGGCCGACCACGGAGACGAAGCCGACCGCGCCGACCGACAGCAGCGGCAGGTTCAGCATGTCGTCGCCGGAGTACCAGGCGAGGCGGGAGCGGGCGATGGCCCAGCTGGCGCGTCCGAGGTCGCCCTTGGCGTCCTTGTTGGCGACGATGCGCGGGTGCTCGGCGAGCCGGACCATGGTCTCGGTACCGATCGGGACACCGCTGCGGCCCGGGATGTCGTAGAGCATGACCGGCAGGCCGGTGGCGTCCGCGATGGCGGTGAAGTGCCGGAGGAGACCTTCCTGCGGCGGCTTGCTGTAGTACGGCGTGACGGCCAGCAGCCCGTGGGCACCGGCCTGCTCAGCGGCGCGGGCGAGCTCCACGCTGTGCCGGGTGTCGTTGGTGCCCGCTCCGGCCACGACGTGGGCGCGGTCGCCGACCGCCTCCACCACGGCGCGTACGAGCTGGGCTTTCTCCGCATCGCTGGTGGTGGGGGACTCGCCGGTGGTGCCGTTGACGATCAGTCCGTCATTGCCGGCGTCCACCAGATGAGCAGCGAGTCGCTGGGCGCCGTCGAGGTCGAGCGCGCCGTCAGTGGTGAATGGCGTGACCATGGCGGTCAGCACCCGCCCGAAAGGGGTCTGCGATGTGGATGTCGGTGCCATGGGCTCCACGCTACTCGTAGCGCGACCCACGGCGCTCGCTCGGGGCGGTGGACGGTGCGAAGAGATGGGACCCGGCACTGCCTGCTCGGGGGTTCAAGCAGTGCCGGGCCCGTTTGTTCAGCCTAGATGAACTTCTCGAAACCCCGCAATACGGACACTTCGCCCGGTGATCCGTCCGGGGAGCGGGCCCCGGGCCACGGGGCCCGCTACGGAGCCACTCGGCCGTTGGCGTTGAAGGCGGCGTGGGTGAGCGGCATCAGCCCCGCCCAGTGCGCCTCCATCCGCTCCCCCACCATCTCGATCTCCCGCTGCGGGAACGAGGGCACAGCTGCCTGCTCGTGCTGGGTGCGCAGCCCCAGAAAGTGCATCAGCGAGCGGGCGTTGCAGGTGGCGTACATCGAGGAGAACAGGCCGACCGGGAGCACGGCCCTGGCCACCTCGCGGGCCACTCCGGCCGCCAGCATCTCTTGGTACGCCTCGTAGGCGTGGCGGTACGCGTCCTCCATGACCCGGCCGGTCAGTTCGTGCTGTGCCAGGGTGCCCTCGACGAACTCGTACTTCCCCGGGCGGCCCTGCTGGACCAGCTTGCGGGCCTCCCCCGGGACGTAGAACACCGGCTCCAGACGGCGGTAGCGGCCGGATTCCTCGTTGTACGACCAGCCCACGCGGTGCCGCATGAACTCGCGGAAGACGAAGATCGGGGCGCTGATGAAGAAGGTCATCGAGTTGTGCTCGAACGGACTGCCGTGGCGGTCCCGCATCAGGAAGTTGATCAGCCCCTTGGAGCGCTCGGGGTCCTTGGTGATCTCCTCGAGGGACTGCTCGCCCGCGGTGGACACCCGCGCGGCCCACAACACATCGGAATCGGCAGCGCTGTGCTTGACCAGCTCGACGGTCACTTCGCTGCGGAAACTGGCCTTTTCGATCTCGGCGGGGGTCTCGGTCACCGGGCGGGTCCTTCCATGGTGCGTCGCTCAGGGCGGCGCCCAGCTTACGGGGCACCACCGACAGTCCCGCTCAGCCGAAAATTTTGACTGAAGTCGTCGGATCCGGGCACCCAATCACTCATTCACACGTCCTACACATTGAAGTACTCACATTCGAGGTTCCAAGGAGAGCCCGCAGATGTTCCGCCGGCGAGAGCCCGTGCCGTTCGCCTTCGTCGCCGAAGCCGACCGTTTCCGCAGCAATGTCACTCCACCGCCCCGCCCCCGCGCCACACCGTCCCAGATCGCCGGCCGGACCCTGATCGGGCTCACGATCGTCGCGGGGTTCATCGGCTCGCTGATGTTCGGGATACCCGCCCTCGACAGCCAGTCGCACCCCACCCACCAGATCCAGCAGTCAGAGGCGTCCGACGGACGCTGACCGGCGCTGGGATAGCCTCACCCAGCACAGGCCCATCCGGACATGTGTGTGAGTGAGGAACTCCCGTGCCCCTGCCCTTCCTGACCGCCGACCGCGCCCGTGACGACGACGCGGCGGCCGGAGCGGACCCGCTCGGCTACGAGGACCCGGACCGCTGGCGCCGTCCCTACCGGCCGGGGCCCTGGAGGGTCGGGGGCGCCGCTCTTCTGCTGCTGCTCGCCTCGTACGTCCTGTTCTCCGCCATGATCATCGCGATGGCTGGATCGCTGCCCGCGGCGGGCGTCTGCGTCGGCGTCGCGGCGCTGATGATCGTGACAGCCGTAAGGCTGGTGCGCAGCGGTGTCGTGGTGAGCGCCCAGGGGGTGCGCCGGATCGGCCTCCTGCGCAGCACCACCGTGCGCTGGCAGGACATCGCCGCGATACGCACGGCCCAGCAGCCGGTCCGCTGGCTGGGCCTGCCACGCACCGTCCAGGGGCAGGCGCTGCTGCTCCAGCCCGTGCGCGGCGGAGCGCCGGACACCCTGATCACCAGCCATGACGCCGACTTTCTGGGCCAGACGGAGAGCTTCGAGAGGGCCGCCGACGCGATCGAGGGCTGGTCCGCCGCCCGCCGCTGAGCCGTACCGCCGCAAGACGGCACCGCTGAGCCCGCTTGGGTACCACTGCGGGCGGCCCGGGGTCAGCCCCCGGCCGCCCGCACCGGTTTGCCGTCGTGCAGGGCGATGGCGCGCTGCATCGCCTTACGGGCGCGCGCGGTGTCCCGGGCGTCGTGGTACGCCACGGCGAGCCGGAACCAGGACCGCCAGTCGTCCGGCGACTGCTCGGTCTCGGCCCGGCGCTTGGCGAAGACGGCGTCCGCCGAGTCCCGGTCGATCCGCCCGCCGGGCGTCCGCACCAGCTCGTCGACCGGGAGCCCGCCCTCCGCCTCCAGCTCCCGGGCCAGCCGGTCCGCGCTCCGCGCGAACTGCGTGGTCTGCCACAGGAACCAGGCGCCGATGAGGGGCATCACCAGCACCGCCACGCCGAAGACGACGGTGACCGGGGTGCCCTCCCGGATCAGCAGCACCCCGCGGTCGCCGACCAGCACGAAGTAGACGACCAGGACGGCCGCGAGAACGAAGTATGTGATCTTTGCGCGCACCGCTGTGCCCTCAGTCCAGATCGAGGAAGTGTTCCAGGCCGAAGGTCAGGCCGGGGGTGGCCACCACGCGGCGGACGCCGAGCAGGATGCCGGGCATGAAGCTGCTGTGGTGGGTGGAGTCATGGCGGATGGTGAGCGTCTCGCCCTCGCCGCCCAGCAGGACCTCCTGATGGGCCAGGAGCCCGCGCAGCCGCACCGAGTGCACCGGCACCCCGTCCACGTCCGCGCCCCGCGCCCCGTCGAGCGCCGTGGCGGTGGCGTCCGGCTGCGGGGCGCAGCCGGCCTCCCGCCTGGCCTCCGCGATCAGCTGTGCGGTGCGCGCGGCCGTGCCGGAGGGCGCGTCCACCTTGTTGGGGTGGTGCAGCTCGATGACCTCGACCGACTCGAAGAACCGGGCGGCCTGGCGGGCGAACCGCATGGTCAGCACGGCACCGATGGAGAAGTTCGGCGCGATGAGCACTCCGGTGGTCGG
This sequence comes from Streptomyces sp. MK37H, assembly GCF_018035285.1. Lineage (NCBI taxonomy): Bacteria > Bacillati > Actinomycetota > Actinomycetes > Kitasatosporales > Streptomycetaceae > Streptomyces > Streptomyces sp. MK37H. The sequence continues at coordinate 5,915 of NZ_JAAAYH010000077.1, forward strand.
CGAGGCGTCGAGCCAGCCGCGCAGCCGCGCCAGGCGCTCGTCCGTCCAGCCGGTGGTGCCGACGACGCCATGGATGCCATGGCGGACGCAGAACTCGAGGTTGTCCATCACCGAGGCCGGTTCGGTCAGCTCGACCACCACCTCGGCGCCCGCCTCGACCAGGGTCTGCAGCTGGTCGCCCCGCCCCAGCGCGGCGACCAGCTCCAGGTCCTCGGCGGCCTCCACGGCTCGTACGGCCTCGGAGCCGATCCGTCCCTTGGCGCCGAGGACGGCCACACGCAGCTTGCTCATCGATCCTGTTTCCTTCGATCCGGGAGGCTCTGGCACGGACTGAACCGACGTACGGACTGAACCGACGTACGGACTGAACCGACTGACGGGCTAGGCGACGGCCTCGTCGAGACGCGCCGCCTGCTTGTCCTTCAGCGGGCCGATGACGGACAGCGAAGGACGCCGTCCCAGTACATCGCGCGCCACCTCGCGCACCTCGTCCGGGGTGACCTCCGCGATCCGCTCGAGCATGTCGTCCACCGACATCTGCTCGCCCCAGCACAGCTCGCTCTTGCCGATCCGGTTCATCAGCGCGCCGGTGTCCTCCAGGCCCAGCACGGTGGAGCCGGAGAGCTGGCCGACGGCGCGCCGCAGCTCCTCGTCGCTCAGGCCGTTCTCCGCGACCTGGACGAGCTCGTCGCGGCAGATCTTGAGGACGTCGTGCACCTGGTTCGGGCGGCAGCCGGCGTAGACGCCGAAGAGCCCGCAGTCGGCGAAGCTGGAGGTGTACGAGTAGACGCTGTAGGCGAGGCCGCGCTTCTCCCGGACCTCCTGGAAAAGCCGGGAGCTCATCCCGCCGCCGAGTGCCGTGTTGAGCACTCCGAGCGCCCAGCGGCGGTCGTCGGTGCGCGGGATGCCGGGCATGCCGAGGACGACATGGGCCTGCTCGGTCTTGCGGTTCAGCAGCCCGACCTTGCCGGCCGTACGGATCGCACGGGTGCCGGCGCGCGGGGCGACCGGGGCCGCGTCGCTGCGGGACAGGGCGCCCGCCCTGTCGAACGCGGCGTGCACCTGGCGTACGACGTCGTCGTGGTCCACGTTGCCCGCGGCGGCGACGACCAGGTGCGTGGGGTCGTAGTGCTTCCGGTAGAAGCGGGCGATCTGGTCGCGGCCCAGGGCGTTGACGGTGTCGACGGTGCCCAGGACCGGGCGGCCGAGCGGGGTGTCGCCGAGCATGGTGTGGGCGAACAGGTCGTGCACACAGTCGCCCGGGTCGTCCTCGGTCATCGCGATCTCTTCGAGGACGACACCGCGCTCCGCGTCCACGTCCGCCGCGTTGATCAACGAGCCGGTCAGCATGTCGCAGACGACGTCGATGGCCAGCGGCAGATCGGTGTCGAGCACCCGCGCGTAGTAGCAGGTGTACTCCTTGGCGGTGAAGGCGTTCATCTCGCCGCCGACCGCGTCGATGGCCGCGGAGATGTCCAGCGCGGTGCGCCGCCGGGTGCCCTTGAAGAGCAGATGCTCCAGATAGTGGGTGGCTCCGCCGAGCGTACGGGTCTCGTCGCGCGAGCCGACGTGCGCCCAGATGCCGAAGGTGGCCGAGCGCACGGAGGGCAGGGTCTCGGTGACGACGCGCAGGCCCCCGGGGAGGGTCGTCCTGCGGACCGTGCCGATGCCGTTCTCGCCCTCGAGAAGCGTTTGGGTACGGGCGACGGCCCGCGCCTCCGAGGAGGTGCGGGCCGTCGTGCCGTCGTCGCGGGACGTCACTTGGCGGCTTCGTCCTTCGTCTGGGGCTTGGCCTCGGCCTGGGAGTCGTCCGCGTCCGCGCCCTCCTCGTCCTCGAGGACCGGGATGAGGGAGAGCTTGCCGCGCTGGTCGATCTCGGCGATCTCGACCTGGACCTTGGCGCCGACCTGCAGCACGTCCTCGACGTTCTCCACGCGCTTGCCGCCGGCGAGCTTGCGGATCTGCGAGATGTGCAGCAGGCCGTCCTTGCCCGGGAGCAGGGAGACGAACGCACCGAAGGTGGTGGTCTTCACGACCGTGCCCAGGTAGCGCTCGCCGACCTCCGGCATGGTCGGGTTGGCGATGCCGTTGATGGTCGCGCGGGCGGCCTCGGCGGCCGGGCCGTCGGCGGCACCGATGTAGATGGTGCCGTCGTCCTCGATGGTGATGTCGGCGCCGGTGTCCTCCTGGATCTGGTTGATCATCTTGCCCTTGGGGCCGATGACCTCACCGATCTTGTCGACCGGGATCTTCACGGTGATGATCCGCGGCGCGTTGGGGGACATCTCGTCCGGGACGTCGATGGCCTCGTTCATCACATCGAGGATGTGCAGCCGGGCGTCGCGGGCCTGCTTGAGGGCCGCGGCCAGCACGGACGCCGGAATGCCGTCCAGCTTGGTGTCCAGCTGCAGCGCGGTGACGAACTGCTTGGTGCCGGCGACCTTGAAGTCCATGTCGCCGAACGCGTCCTCCGCACCGAGGATGTCGGTGAGGGTGACGTAGTGGGTCTCGCCGTCGATCTCCTGGGAGATCAGGCCCATGGCGATGCCCGCGACCGGGGCCTTCAGCGGCACACCGGCGTTGAGCAGCGACATCGTCGAGGCGCAGACCGACCCCATGGAGGTCGAGCCGTTGGAGCCGAGCGCCTCGGAGACCTGGCGGATGGCGTACGGGAACTCCTCGCGCGTCGGCAGCACCGGCAGCAGCGCCCGCTCGGCCAGGGCGCCGTGGCCGATCTCGCGGCGCTTGGGGGAGCCGACGCGGCCGGTCTCACCGGTGGAGTACGGCGGGAAGTTGTAGTTGTGCATGTAGCGCTTGCGGGTCTCGGGCGCGAGCGTGTCCAGCTGCTGCTCCATGCGGAGCATGTTCAGCGTGGTGACGCCCAGGATCTGGGTCTCGCCGCGCTCGAACAGCGCCGAGCCGTGGACCCGCGGAATCGCCTCGACCTCGGCGGCGAGCGTACGGATGTCCGTGACGCCGCGGCCGTCGATGCGCTTCTTCTCCTTGATGACGCGCTCGCGCACCACGGCCTTGGTCAGCGCGCGGTACGCCGCCGAGATCTCCTTCTCGCGACCCTCGAACTGCGGCAGCAGCTTCTCGGCGGCCACGCCCTTGACGCGGTCCAGCTCGGTCTCGCGCTCCTGCTTGCCCGCGATGGTCAGCGCCTGGGCCAGCTCGTCACGGACGGCGGCGGTGAGCGCCTCCAGGACGTCGTCCTGGTAGTCGAGGAAGATCGGGAACTCGGCGGTCGGCTTGGCGGCCTTGGCGGCGAGGTCGGCCTGCGCCTTGCAGAGGACCTTGATGAACGGCTTCGACGCCTCCAGGCCGGCGGCGACGATCTCCTCGGTGGGAGCCTCGGCGCCGTCCTTGACCAGCTGGATGGTCTTGTCGGTGGCCTCGGCCTCGACCATCATGATCGCGACATCGCCGTCCTCGAGCACCCGGCCGGCGACGACCATGTCGAAGACGGCCTCCTCGAGCTCGGAGTGGGTCGGGAAGGCCACCCACTGGCCCTTGATCAGGGCGACGCGGGTGCCACCGATGGGGCCCGAGAAGGGCAGCCCGGCCAGCTGCGTGGAGCAGGAGGCGGCGTTGATCGCGACCACGTCGTAGAGGTGGTCGGGGTTGAGCGCCATGATCGTCTCGACGACCTGGATCTCGTTGCGCAGGCCCTTCTTGAAGGACGGGCGCAGCGGACGGTCGATCAGACGGCAGGTGAGGATCGCGTCCTCGGAGGGGCGGCCCTCACGGCGGAAGAACGAGCCGGGGATGCGCCCCGCCGCGTACATCCGCTCCTCGACATCGACCGTGAGCGGGAAGAAGTCGAGCTGATCCTTGGGATTCTTGGAAACGGTGGTGGCCGACAGCACCATGGTGTCGTCGTCCAGGTAGGCCACGGCCGAACCGGCGGCCTGACGGGCCAGGCGGCCCGTCTCGAAACGGATGGTGCGGGTGCCGAAGGTGCCGTTGTCGATGACCGCTTCGGCGTAGTGGGTCTCGTTCTCCACCAGGGAAATCTCCTCTTCTGCGTCCCTCGTCCGTGTGACGGTGGACGGTGGTGGAGCAGCGCCCCGGGCCTTACTGGCCGGCGGCCGGGCCGGTCTTCGATCGAAGCCACCGGAATTGCCAGTTCCGGGAGCCACTACCGAGGACCGGCTCCTGTGGCGCCGGTGCGGCGGGAATGAGGCGCTCCTCCTCGTTCGTTATGGCGTTGTCTGGGACCAGACTACAAAGCTTCGGCCGTCATCACGACGGCTGCATTGTCCGGCCCCTACGGTACGTAGCGACAACGCTACGTACCGGCGCGAAGACCATACGGGTCACCATTGGCTCACCTTTGGCTGAAACCGTACGGCGCCGCGTATGGCAAAGGGAGCGGCCCCCGTCGCGGGAACCGCTCCCTCCTTGGCGTCTTACTTGGCGCCCGCCGCACCCCGGCGGATGCCCAGGCGCTCGACCAGCGCACGGAAGCGCGTGATGTCCTTCTTCGCCAGGTACTGCAGCAGGCGGCGGCGCTGACCGACCAGGAGCAGCAGACCCCGGCGGGAGTGGTGGTCGTGCTTGTGGGTCTTGAGGTGCTCGGTCAGGTCGGAGATGCGGCGCGTGAGCAGCGCGACCTGGACCTCGGGGGAGCCGGTGTCGCCCTCCTTGGTGGCGAACTCGGTCATGATCTGCTTCTTGGTAGCGGCGTCGAGCGACACTCGGTACTCCTTGCTTTCGTCATCAGCCGCCGAGTGCCCCTGGTCGTTGTCTCAGGGGATCTTCCGTGACTCGGGAGGCGGGGTCCGCTGGGCGCTGTCTCCCGAGACTCGAAGCCTCCGGGGACGCGTACGCAAACGGCCAGGACACAGGGTACCAGCGTCTTGGTGGGGGGCGAGTCGGGGTGGGCTGGTGAGGGTGTCCGGGGCTAGAAAACGGGCATGGCGGTGAGCGTGCCGTTGTGCAGCATGAAGACGCGGTTGCCGGCCGCGGCCAGCGCCCAGCGGCCCTCGGTGCCCTGGGTGTAGGGCCAGGCGAGGCTTCCGCCGCGGATGTCCACCGCCGCGACGCCTCGTGAGCCGGCCTCCCCGGCGCCCGCCCAGACGCTGTTGCCCGCGATCACCGGGGCGTCCCGCGAGCTGTCCTCGGAGGCGAACGTGAGCGTCCAGGCGTCCGTTCCGTCGTCCTTACGGCGGGCCGAGAGATCGGTGGCGTCCACGGCGTAGACGACGTCCTTCGCGACGACGGGTGCGCTCCAGCCGCGCCCGCCACCACTGGGCTGGGCCCACTTCTTCTCGCCCGTGGACAGCGTGAGCGCGGTAAGGGAGCGGCCGCCCAGATAGACGGTGCCGTCGGCGACGGCGGGGGCGAGGGCCGTGGTTCCGTGCCGTGCCGGTCCCCAGACGGTCTTCCCACGGGCGGCGTCGAGCGCCACGACCTGGCCGTCTCCACCGCAGACCACCAGATGGCCGTCGGTCGCCGCGGCCGCCGCCGGGCTCTTCTCGGAGGTCTTCACCGGCGAGGGCACCGTCCACAGGGGCGTACGAGACGTCAGCGCGACGGCGCGCAACTCACCGCCACGGGTGGCGACGTAGACGGCCTTGTCGTCCACCGCGAGCAGCGTCGCCGCGTCCGCGGCCGGCGCCTTCCACCGCTCCTCCCCGTTCCGGGCGTCCAACGCGTACAGCGCGCCCTTGCCGTCGGCCGTAAGGACGGTGTCATCGGATACGGCGAGGAGGCGCCCGGTCAGTCCGGCCGCCCGGGAGGTCCAGCGGACCCGGCCGGTGCGGACGGCGTGGGCCCGCAGACGACCGTCCTCGGCCGGGGCCACGACGACGTCATGAACGGGGAGCGGGGCGGGCATCCGCGCATCGGCGACGCCGATGGATCCGAGGCTCACGGGGCCCCACAGGGGCGACGGGGCCGTCCCCTCGTCGTAGTGGGCCAGCGGCTCGGCCTCCCAGGGCCGCCCGCCGGCCTCCGCCTCGTCGCCGCGCAGCAGCCACCACGCGACGCCTCCGCCACCCGCCGCGAGCACGGCGCCGCCCGCGGCGAGCGTGCCGATGAGCCGCCGCCGGGTGGGGCCCGGCCGGTCGCCGGGCAGGGCGGCCATGCGCCGGGCGTCCGCCTCGCGCCGCGCGATGTCCTGCGCGAGCGGTCCGCTCCGCCAGACCCGGTCCGCGCCCCGGGGCGGCGCCAGCGTCCGGCCGATCCAGTCGAGGCCGGGGCGGGCCCCGGGGTCCTTGGCCAGACAGGGCTCGACCAGGGGCCGCAGCGCCCCGGGCACCGCGCCCAACTCCGGCCCGCCGTGTACCACCTGGTACTGCACGGCGGCCACATGGCCGCCCTCGTAGACGGGCCGCCCGCCCGCCGCGTAGGCGAGGACCACCCCGAGGGAGAACACATCGCCCGCGGGGCCGGTCCGCTGCCCCAGGACCTGCTCGGGCGGGGCGTAGCCGGGGGTGGCGACGGTCTGCCCGGTGGTGGTCAGCGTCAGCCCGTGCTCGGGCCGGGCGATCCCGAAGTCGATGACCCTCGGGCCGCGGGAGGTCAGCACGATGTTGGACGGTTTGAGGTCGCGGTGGACCAGCCCGGCACCGTGGATGTCGTGGAGCGTACGGACGAGCGCGGCGCCCAACGCCCTTACGGCGGGCTCCTCCAGGGCCCCGTACCGTTCCACGGCCTGGTCGAGCGTGGGCCCGGCGAGGAACTCCGTGGCGATCCACGGCCGCCCGCCCTCGGTCCGCGCCGCGAGCACCCGCGCCACCCCGTCGCCCCGCACGGCCTGGGCCGCGTGCGCCTCGCGAACGAAACGCTGGGCCATATGAGGGTCGTGGGCTACTTCGGGCCGCAGCACCTTGATCGCCGCGATCCGGCCCTCGGAATCCCGCCCCAGGTAGACCTGGCCCATGCCGCCCGCGCCGAGCACGCCGGTGAGTCGGTACGGGCCGAGGCGCAGCGGATCGCCGGTGCCGAGAGGGTTCATGGACGGAGGCTCCTAGAGGTGGGACGGCGGATGGGACGAATCCGGGTCCCGGTCATTCGAGGGGGATGGCGCATACCGTGGAGCCGCCCGCGATGATCAGCCGGCCGGCACTCCGGTGGACGGTCATGGTGGGGTTGAGCGAGGCCATGGCGGTGCCCGGGCCCTGGAACGTCCAGGCCGCCTTGTGGCCGCGGAGGTCGATCGCCGCCGCCCATTGGTCGGTGCCGACGTCGGGGAAGGCGTAGAGGTACCTCGTGCCGAGGGCGGGCGGAGGCTGGAAGTTGAGCGCGGGGCCCGTGCCCTTCTTCTGCTCCCACAGCAGCTTTCCGCTCCTGGCGTCCACGGCGACCAGCCCGGTGCCCGTCTCCAGGCTGTAGACCACGCCGTCCTTGAGCAGGGGCGGTCCGTATCGCGCGGAGTCCGGCTCGTCCTTGTCGCCGGCCTTACGGCCCTCGCCGAACCGCCAGGCGACCTCGCCGTCGGAGAGCCGCACGGCGAAGAGGTCTTTCCCGCCGGTGTAGAGGAGTCCGCCCGAGAAGGTGTGGCGCTGCGTTCCCGGAAGGATGCGGTAGCTCTCCTTGGCCAGCATCTTCGACCAGCGGCGCCTGCCGTCGGCGGCGCCGACCACGGTGACCCGCTCGCGGAAGGAGAGCACGAGCGAGGAGCCCGCGGGGGTCGCGAGGGGGTCCTGGAACTCGGGGGTGTCGCTGGCCCGGCGCCACCGCTCCTGCCCCGTGCGCGCGTCGATGGCCACACGCACAAGGCCCTTACGGCTCGTCCCTTCCAGGAAGACCGCGTCCGATGTGGCGGCGAGCAACCGTACGTCGTCGACCTCCAGGGCCTTGACCGTGGCGAGCGGCGTCCGGAAGTTGCCCGTCCCAGGATCCACCGGGGCGATCCGTACATGATCCGCGCTGGAATCACAGGCGAGCAGCCGTCGCCCGTCGGAGACGGCGTGCTGTGCCTTCGTCACCAGGTCGTTGGCGCCGCGCCTGGCTCCGGTCTCGGGGTCGATCCAGTACAGCCCGGTGTCGGCGATGATCGCGGTGTGGTCCCCGGCGACGAGGACCGCGCACTCGGCCATGGATGTGGTGGAGGGCGGGGTGAACTTCCAGGACATGCGCGGCGGGGTGCCGGGCGGACGTGTGGGGGACGCGGGCGCCGGGGCCGCGGTACCGCTCGCATCGTCGTCGGGGCGGAGCCAGGCCCAAGTGGCGGCAGCCGCGATGGCCGCGACGGCTCCGCCACCTCCGATCGTGACGGCCTTACGGCGGGAGATCCCGGACGGCCCGCGCGGCCGGTCCACACCGGCCGTGGTCTCCTCGTCCACCGGCGCGGGCGTCCTGGACGGCTGGATCTCCCATACGGCCGTCCCCAGCCGGGCTATCTCCGCCAGGACGGGGTCCGGCAGATGATCGGCGAAGTGGCCTCCCCCGACGTGCAGCAGCGACCCGAGCTCGGCCGTGCCGGGCCGCTGCCGGGGGTCCTTGGCGAAGCACGGCTCCAGTACGGTGCGCAATCCCCCCGGCAGCCCGGACAGGTCGGGGTCGGTGTACCGCACCCGGTAGAGCAGATCGGCGGGCTGTCCGCCGCCGAAGGGCGGGCGGCCGGTGGCCGCGAAGACGAGCACTCCGGCGAGGGCGAACACATCGCCCGCGGCGGTGTGTTCACCACCGGAGACCTGTTCGGGCGACATATAGGCGGGCGTTCCGGCCGCCGCGCCCGTACGGGTCAGCCGGTCATCACCCACCGCGCGGGCGATGCCGAAGTCGATGACCTTGGGGCCGAGTGCGGTCAGCAGGATGTTGGAGGGCTTGAGGTCGCGGTGGACCACATCGGACCGGTGCAGCTGGGCGAGCGCGTCGCACAGGGCGGCTCCCAGCGCCCGTACGGCTCGTTCGGGCAGGGCGCCACAGAGCGCTACCGCGTCGTCCAGTGGCGGGCCGAGGACGTATTCGGTGGCGAGCCAGGGGGTCGGGGCGAGCGGGTCCGCGTCGATGACCTGTGCTCCGTGCCGTCCACCGATGACCCGCGCGGCGTCGGTCTCCAGCCGGAAGCGGGTGCGGAACTCCGCCTCCGCCGCGAACCGCGCGTGCATGGTCTTCAGCGCGACCGTACGGCCACCGGATGAGCGTCCCAGGTACACCGTGCCCATGCCGCCGCTGCCGAGGCGAGCGACGAGGGTGTACGGACCGAGGCGCTGGGGGTCGTCATGGGTGAGGGGATGGGCCATCGGTATCAGTCCACCGGCAGTGCGTAGAAGGCTTGGTCGTTCCTGACGAGGGCCACACCGGGCGCGGTGAGGACGGAACCGCTGAGGGCCCCGGCCGACGCCCCCTCGGCCGCGGGGGCGAAGCGCCAGCGCAGTGAGCCGTCCGCCGCGTCCAGCGCCTCCACCTCCGAGGCGTTGACCTGGAACACGGTCCGGCCGGAGTGGCTCAGCACTGTTTCGCTCTCCGACATGGGGGAGGCCGCGTCAAGGGCCGCCCGGCGGCGCCAGATAAGCCTGCCGTGGGTCACGTCGATGGCGTAGGTGACGGCGTCGCCGTCGGTCACGTAGAGCGTCCGGCCGTGCAGCGCGCCATCGGTGTACAGGAAGTCCTCGCAGCTGAAGCGCCATCGACTGCTGCCCGTGGATATCTCGTGGGCGGAGATGACGTCCGAGGCGAAGGTGATCAGGAGGTCCCCGGAGACGATCTCCGTCGGATCGTCCGCGACGGTGAGGACGCCTTTGTAGGTCCGCGTCCACAGCTTGGCGCCGTCGCGCCGGCCGAGGGCCAGATAGGTCCACGGGGTGTCGGGCGCGGACCCGCTGCGGTTCGACAGCAGGAGGGAGTCCTCGCGGAGCACCGCGGAGTGTTCCTCGGAGCCACCGAATCCGCCGGGGACCGGAGTGCGCCACCGCTCCTTGCGGGTCCTGAGGTCATAGGCGACGACAGTGGCCGTCTTCTCCTGATCCTGGGCCAGGAACCAGAGGGTCCTCCCGTCGGCTGCCAGCGGATAGCGGAAGCGCTGGCGCTTCTCGCCGTCGTAGGCCCGCTCCACCCACTTGACCCGCCCGGTGCGCGCCGACAGGGCGATGAGCTCCCTGATTCCCGGCTTCAGCACAAGGTCACCGCCGAGCGAACTGAGGTCGCCGACACCCCAGACGTTGTCACGGGTCCACATCTTCTTCCCGTCGCGGACCCTCACCGCCGTCACCTCGCCCGCGCCCGGCAGAAGCAGGTGGCTGTTTCTCCAGAGCAGTGGTGGGCCGTCGATCTCGGTCTCGATACGGCGGCGCCACAGCGGAGCGGGGGCGACCCCGCGCAAGGCGAGGGGCTCGGGCAGAGCGGGCGGATCGTCCGTCACGGCCCGCCACAGGGCCGTTCCGCCGATCCCAAGGGCCAGTCCGGCGGCGCCGGTGAGGGCGGTGACGGCCACGGAGCGCCGGGACGGCCGTCGACCCGCGGCAGACGGGTGGCCGGCGGGCTCCGCGAGGTCCGGTGGCGGGATGTCGGCGGGGTGGTGCGCGGCCTGCTCGGCGAGGGCCGCCTCGACGGCGTCGGGCAGGCGGCCCGGGGAGACGGGCGCCGGAGTCGAGCGGAACTCCCGGGCGAGCGCGTCGGGTTGGGGGCGGTGTGCCGGGTCCGGGGAGAGGCAGACGGCGACGGGCTCGCGCAGCCCCGGAGGCAAGGCCGCGGGCCCGGCGTCCTTACGGCCGGTCGCGGCGTAGGCCAGCACGGCACCCAGTGCGTAGACGTCACCGTAAGGGCGCGGCGGTTCACCGGCCCGCTGCTCGGGCGGCAGCGCGGCCGGGCTGCCGTGGGCCATGGCCGGGCGGCCGGGGTGCGAGGTCGCCGAGCGGTCTCCATGAGGTGCGGCAGGGTGGATGCCGGTGGCGGCCCGGACGAGCCCATAGCCGGTCAGCCGGGGGCCGTCCCGCGTCAGGAGCACCGCCTGTGGCGATATCCCGGCGTGGACGAGGCCGTTGGCGTGGGCGACCGCGAGGGTTTCCGCGAGAGCCGCGCCCAGCGCGCGCACGGCGTCCTCGGGGAGCGGCCCGCCGTGCGCGGCCAGCGCCGCGGGCAGCGTCAGGGCGGGGAAGCAGTCGTGGGCGACCCAGGGAAGCTCCGCGTCGGGCGGGGCGACGTCGACGACCGGAGTCACCCAAGGGCCACGCAGCCGACGGGAGTTCTCGGCCTCGGCCCGGAACCGCACCCGGTATCCGGCGTCGTCGGCCGACACCGCGGGCGGCAGCGTCAGGACGACGGTACGGCCCGTTCGCCCGTCGCGGGCGAGGCAGCGGCGCGCGTCATCGGCGTGCCCCGGCACATCCAGGGTGGCGAGGATTCGATACGGACCGATCCGCTGTCCCCCGTCGTGGTCGGTGCGCTGTGGAGTGTCGTGATCGGTCCGTCCCGTCCGACGGTCCAGAATCGGCGGTTCCATGCGTCCTTCCTAATCGAGCGGCAGCGCGTAGACGCTTCCGCTCCCGGCGACGACGACCCTGTTATCCGTCAACGCGACCTTACGGCGGGGCGATTGGGAGTGCGGGCCGGGATCGGCACCGGTGTCGGTGAAGCGCCACAGCAAGGAGCCGTCCTCGGCGTCGAACGCGTCCACCTCGGCGTCACCGGCCATCAGCACCCTGCGCCCAGCCGGGCTGACCAGGGTGTCGGGCGTGCGCGGCGCCGCGAGCGCCTTCATCACAAAGCCATAGCCGCGCTGCCACCGGATCTCGCCGGTGGCCGCCTCGATCGCGTGGAGGGCAAAACCACCGTCGGCGACATACGCGGTCTTCCCATGGACGAGCGGAAGCCCGAAGTCGGCGGGACGGCCCTTGGGTCCCTTCCCCTTGGAACCGACGGACCACAGGGCGGCCTCGTCCTGGGCCGCGTCGAAGCCCCGCAGGGTGGTTCCGAGGGCCACGATGAGCGTGCGACGGGCGTCGGTGGTGACGAGCCCCTTCGTGGTCATGCCCGGATAGACCCGCTGCCACAGCTCCTTCCCGCGGTCGAGGCTGAGCGCGACGGCCTTCTTGGGTCCCGCCCCCTCCCGGTCAGCGCCGGCCATCACCACCAGCGCGTCCTTCAGCAGATGTCCCTCGTTCAAACCCGCCGCGAGGGGTCCGCGCCACAACTCCGCGCGCTCATGGACGTCGTAGGCGACCACGACGCGGTCTCCGTTTCCGCGCTCGCCCCTTACGGTCGCCGTGAACCAGACCGTGCTCCCGTCCACCGCGAGCAGCCCCGTGAAGGAGCTCCGCGCACCCTGCCGGAAGTCGCTCGAACGCCAGCGGACCCGACCGGTCCGCGGCTCCAGCGCCACCAGCCCGTCCCCCGGGACGACCAGCGCGTCCCCATCGGCCACCCAGGGCTGACCCGCCGGGCGCAGTCCATCGCGCGTCCACAGCCGCTTGCCCGTACGGAGGTCGATCCCGACGAGCGCCCGCTTCCCCGTGAGGACGGCGACCGCGTCGCGCCAGATGAGCGGGGCGTACGTCGACGCCACCCCTTTGACGTCGTAGCGCCACAGCGGTGTGGGCGGCGCGCCCGGAAGCCGACGGCTGGGGCGGTGGGCGGCGAGGCGCTGGGCCGGCGTGAGCGGTGCGGGCGCATCCGGGGCCGTCGCCAGCCACGTGGCCCCGCCGCCGACGGCGACTCCGGCCGTACCGCCGGCGACGCCCAGCAGGAGGCGGCGCCGGGAAGGGCTGAGGGACGGAACGAAGCTCTTCCCGGACGAGGCACCCTCGCTCCTGGCCGCGGTCCCGGCCTCACGCACCGGCCCGGGCCCGGGCACGGCCGAAGACGCGGAGCCGCGCTCCGCCCACGTCCGGTGCACGGCGGTGCCCGGCCCCACTGGCACGTCCGCCGTCGCCGGGGACGGCGCCTCAGCCGACTCGATCTCCGCCGCCAGCACCGCCGAGGAGAGCTCGGACAGCGCGGCGACCACCCGCCCCGGCAGCCATCCCGGCCCCAGCGCTCCCGCGGCTCGGCTGATGCCACCGGAGCCGTCCAGGGCGGTCGATCCCGGGCCCGCTCCCCACGCCACGCCACCGTTCGGATCCGCGGATCCCGCGTCGACAACCGTCGGCGAGGGACTCGCGGGCGCCCTCACCGCGCTTGGGGGAAGGGGGACGCTTACGCCGCGCATCAGCTCGTCCAGCAGCGCCCGCGCCGTCGGCCGGTCGGCCGGATCCTGGGCCAGACACCGGACCACGGCGCCCCGCAACTCCTCCGGCAGATCCTCGGCGTCCGGCCGCCGTCGCCCGGTCGCCGCGTACGCCAGCACCGCGCCCAGCGCGAATACGTCACCCAGCGGCCGCGGCCGCCCGCCCTCGGCCTGTTCCGGCGGCAGGGCGTCGTCCTCCAGCCCCGGGAGCCCCGCCCGCGCCTCACCGTCCGGAGCGGCGGCCCGCACCGCGCCGTAGCCCACCAGCCGCGGGCCGTCCCCCGCCAGGAAGACCGTGCCCGGTGCGACACCCGCGTGGGCGAAGCCCGCGGTGTGCACCTCCGCGAGCGTCTCGGCCAGCGCCGCTCCCAACGCCCTTACCGTTCGCACGGGAAGCGGCCCCCCGTTCGCCTCCAGCACGGCGAGCAGCGACAGCATCGGCAGGAACGGCGTGGCGCTCCACGGCTGCCCGGTGCCCCCGCCTGATACCTCGACAACGGGAGCGAGCCACAGCGGAGGCCGCCCGCCGCCCAGAAGCCGCGCGTTCTCCGCCTCCGCGCGGAAGCGCTCCCGGTGCGCGACGTCGTCCACGAGCTCTTGCGACGGTGCGGTGACGACGACCGTACGGTCCCCCGCCGCGCTGCGCGCGATGAAGTGGCGCTCCAAAGGGGGAACTTCACCCACGTCCGGTCCCAGCCGCGCGATGACGTGATACGGGCCGAGCCGCCGCGGATCACTCTGACTCAGCGGCTCCACAAACGCCCCCTGTGACCGCGGGGACGATCCGGGCGGCCGGGACGGCGTACCGACTCAGTCATGCCTTCGGTTCTCTGCGAGCTGTAGTCCGCACCCATGTGGAAGGCCCCCCGCCTTCGATCCATCCCGTCGCCCCGCCCGCGTTCCGCGCGCGGCGCCACCCTACCGGGGCCCCTTGTCGCCATGTTCGATTGCCGCCTCACGCGCTGTGGACAACACTGTGAGACGTGGCGGGAGTCCGGGCGCAGTGGCCCGCCCTCGCCTCCCGCCCGGAGGCCGGGCGGGATGTTATCCGCGGTATCCGAAGGGGTTCTCCACCAGTGGCCGACGCCAAAGAGAAGGAAGAGCTGTACGCCCTCGACATTTCCGGTGTCGAGTGGCTCAGCGCACCTGGCAGCACCTCCGAAGACCGGGTGGAGATCGCCTATCTGCCGAACGGGGCAGTGGCCATGCGGAATTCCGCTGACCCCGAGACCGTGCTGCGCTACACGGAGGCCGAGTGGCGTGCCTTTGTGCTGGGCGCGCGGGACGGCGAATTCGACTTGAGCTGAGGAGCATGAGGGGCCGATGAGCGTGAACGAGAGGGTGGTCGCCGGTCGGTGGCCGCCCTCTCCGGCAGTGTTCGGCGCTCGGCTCACCTTCAGGAGCCGAAGGCCATGATGAGCTTCTCGCTGGTGCCCTCAGTCCCCGTTATGCGATTCGAGGCGATGTAGAAAATGCCGTTCCGGTAGTCGTGAGTGGCGGAGTAGAAGCCGTTCTCCGCCTCGCGGGTGGCTTGGGGCAACTTCAGCACGGTTTTCGGCTTGCCGCCGTCCGGGCCGATGCTGACGACCAGACCGGCCTGGTCGTATGAGGGCTCCTCATAGGCGATCAGATTCTTGCCGTTCATCCTCAGCGGAAGCAGCATCCGGCCGGCCACCTTGGCCGCCCACTTCCTCTTCCCGCTGTCCAGGTCGAAGGCGTGGATCTCACTCGTCGAGCCCCCGGCGCTGTCCTGGGTCATCTCGGTCGGCAGATAGAAGGTGTCCATGGAGGCGGCGACGCCCTGACAGCTGCCCAAATTGGTGCCGAAGAGGTCCGTTCCACACAGCGGCTGGTAGGACTGCTTCCCCACGGCCAGGGCCGACCGTTCCTTACCACTGTCCGATATAACCAGAATGCCACCAGCCTTGCGGTCCTGGTCGCTCAGGGCGATCACAACGGGGCTGGTGGAGAAGATCTTGTCGACCTTGTAGCCCTTACGGACGACATAGGTCCATGTGATCGTGCCGTCCGACGCCACCTTTTGCAGCTTGGCGGTGCCATTGGTGCAGGAGTAGGCGCGCAGCAGCGCCTTCCCTCCCGCGTAACCGTCGACGGAGCAACCCGGGCTCGGCTTTTCGAGGGCGACCTCCTTACCGTCGTGGACTCTGATGACGGCCGAACCGCCAAACCAGGACATGCCGACGAGATCGCCGCGCTGGGCCATGCCCATGCTGGTGTGGCCGCCGCCGAAGGAGCCCGCCTCGGGAGCGTCGTGGTCCCAGACCTTGACCCCCTTGTCCAGGTCGATCAGGGCGAGTTGGCTGCACGAGTCCTTTCCATGGCCCTCGTAGGCGACCACGACCTCGCCGTCGGTCGTGGAGTTGGGCGCCGCACAGACGGCCCTGGGCAGGGAAAGCGTCCACTTCTTCGTGCCGTCGTCCTGGTAGGCGACGATCTTGTCTTCGACCGCCTTGACCACATATCCCTTCATCACCCAGAAACCGGGCACATCGAGGCCCTTCTTGGAGGCCTCGGGCGCCGGCGTCTGGTAGAGGACCTTCGCCTCGCCGGCTCGGCGCACATCGTTGGGGTCGCTCTCGCTTTCGCCACGGTCACGACCGCCGGAACTCTCACCATTTCCGGTCGGCTCGGGGGTGGAGTCCTGCCGGTCCTGACCAGCGGGGGTGGTCGTCGAGGTAGCGGTGGGCTTCTTGTCATCGTCACCACCGCTCACCGCCGCGTACACCCCGCCGCCCGTCGCGAGCAGCACTGCCACGGCCGCGCCGATGACGACGGCCTTGCGTCTCGTGTTCCGGCCGCTGCCTCCGCCCCCGGAGGGATGCGTGCCGTAGGGCTGACCGGGCGGTGGGGTGTACATACCGCTGTACCCGGACCCTCCCTGCACGGAGGTGTACGGGTTCTGTGCGTATGGGTTGGCGGGATCGGACCGAGGAGGGGCCGGGACTCCGGGCACTGCGGGAGGGCCCGACGGCAACGCGCCCGTGTCCCATATTTGGGGCGGAATATGGCCCGTCGGTGGACCCACCGGAGGCGCCGGAGGGACGGCCGGCGGCGCGGGCGGACGAGGCGGGGCCGGATGCCGCGGTGATGTGCCGGAGCCGTCCTTGGACGGCTCGCCGCCCTGGCCGGGATCCTGCGGCGCGCCGAAACCGCCGGACGGTGGCTGGTCGGGGGGCTGGGGCGGCTGCGACATCAGCGCTTACCTCTTCGGCGAGTCCACTGGAAGATCCCGCTCTGCGATGACATTTCGGGAGCGGGAAAACTTTGTATCACCGGAAGCTCAGTTCTCGGCCCCCAGTTTCATGGATGGACGGCGCAGGAGCCACCGTGCACGACGCACGATGGTCTTCTCCCTCCCGAAGCCGTGGAGATTTCCTGTTCATACGCACGACACGCCGGGGTGCCACCACATGGTGACACCCCGTGTCGATAGGCTCACCGGGTTCGGGGAATCGCGTCGCCGGAGTGCCGGTGCGACGCCATCACGGATCTCGCTCCTTGCACGGGAGACCACAGAAGGGGGATTGACCACCCGGTGAGCCAGATTCTCGTCAAGCGTCCGCCACGGGCGCTACCGCCGACCGTTCCCACGGACGAAGTCGAGCTCAGCTCTCCCCCCGAACTGCCGCGCGGCGAGCAGCAAGGACTGTTGACGCAGTTGGTGCCCCTGCTCGGCATGGGCGGATCGATGGTTTACTTCTTCAACTCGGGCGCGGGTCCGTTCATGCGCGTCATGGGCTGGCTGATGCTGGCCTCGGCCCTCGCGACCGTCGCCGCCCAGATCGTGCGTTTCCGGCGCGGGACGGAGGGCCGGGCGGCGGGCGTACGCCGCGACTACCTGAGGTACCTCGCGCAGATGCGCCGCGGTGTCCGCCGTACGGCCCGCGCACAACTCGAGGTGCTGCTCTATCTGCACCCCGCGCCCGACCAGCTCTGGGCGGTGGCAGCGGAGGGCAGCCGGGTGTGGGAACGCAGGGTCGGCGACGAGGACTTCGGGCAGGCCCGTATCGGTGTCGGTCCCCAGCAGCTGTCGACACCTCTGGTGGCCCCGACCACGGCGCTGATCGAGGAGCTGGAGCCGCTCACAGCGGGCGCGATGCAGCGGTTCCTGATGCTGTACGGCGCGGTGGACGGGCTACCGGTCGCGGTGTCCTTGCGCCGCTTCTACCACTTCACGGTGTCCGGGGACCCGGCCACGGCCCAGGGCACCGCACGCGCGCTGGTGTGCCAGCTGGTCACCCTTCACTCGCCGGAGGACCTCGCTGTGGCGGTCCTGGCCGGCGGACGGGAAGCGGTCGCACGCTGGGAATGGACCAAGTGGCTGCCGCACTCCCAGATCCCCGGGACGCTGGACGGGGCGGGTACCCGGCGGCTGTTCTGCCGGGACGCGCTCGAGCTGGAGGAGCTTCTGGCGGCGCACGGTTCAGGCGGCCAGGGCAGCCCGCTCTCCGAGCGCCCCCGATTCACCCCGGACGGATCGCCCGTCCTGGACGCGCCTCACCTTCTCGTCGTGCTGGACGGCGGCACCGTCCCGCCGGACTCCCTGCTGGCGAGCGCGGATGGCATCCAGGGCGTCACCGTCGCCGAAGTGGTCTCGGGGGAACTGGACGAGCCGCGCGGCAGCCTGTCGCTCGACGTACACCCCGAAAAGCTGTTCCTGGAGTCCGCCGCAGGACTGGTCTACGAAGGCGAGCCGGACGTGCTCCCCCTGGAGGCGGCCGAGGCCCTGGCCCGCCAGCTCGCGCCACTGCGCGTCGGTGCCGGGAGCAACGACGAGCCGCTCCTGGACGAGCTTGACTTCACCGATCTGCTGGACCTCGGCGACGCTTCCTCCGTGGACGTGGCCCGAACCTGGCGGCCCCGGATGACGAGCGAACGCCTGCGGGTCCCCATCGGGGTCGGCGAGGACGGTGAACCGGTGTTGCTGGACCTGAAGGAGGCGGCGCAGGGCGGTATGGGCCCGCACGGTCTGTGCGTGGGCGCGACCGGCTCCGGAAAGTCCGAGCTGCTGCGCACACTGGTCCTGGCGCTCGCCGTCACCCACTCCTCGGCGCATCTCAACTTCGTCCTGGCGGACTTCAAGGGCGGTGCGACTTTCACCGGCATGGCCGACCTGCCGCATGTCTCGGCGGTCATCACCAACCTCGCGGACGACCTGACGCTCGTAGACCGTATGGAGGCCTCGATCCGGGGCGAATTGCAGCGCCGCCAGGAGCTGCTGCGTGCCTCGGGCAACTACGCCAATGTCCACGACTACGAACGGGCGCGGGTCGCGGGGGCGCCGCTGGAACCTGTCCCATCGCTCGTCCTGATCATCGATGAGTTCAGTGAACTGCTCAGCGCCAAACCGGACTTCATCGAGATGTTCATTCAGATCGGCCGCATCGGCCGGTCGCTCGGCGTTCATCTGCTGCTGGCCACCCAGCGGCTGGAGGAGGGGCGGCTACGCGGTCTGGACACCTACCTGTCGTACCGACTCGGCCTGCGTACCTTCTCCGCCACGGAGTCCCGGGCAGTGCTGGGCGTGCCGGACGCTCACCATTTGCCGTCGCTGCCCGGTTCCGGCTATCTGAAGTTCGGTACGGACGAGATGGTGCGCTTCAAGGCCGCCTACGTCTCGGGCCCGTACCGCACCGCCGAGGCGTTGGCGGACGACGGGGCGGGCGGCTCACGGCGAATGGACCGGCGGCCGACGCTGTTCACGGCCGCCCCGGTGCCGGTCTCCTATGCCGCGCCCGCACCCGCCACCACTACGGCTCACCCGAGCGACGCGCTGTCGGACACGGTCCTGGACGTCATCGTCCGGCGCCTCGAGGATCAGGGGCCGGCCGCGCACGAGGTGTGGCCCCCGCCCCTGGGCACCTCCCCCGCACTCGACGAACTGCTGCCCTCGCTGGCCGTCTCGCCGGCGCGTGGTCTGCATTCCCCGGACTATCCGGGGGCGGGCGGGCTGGTGGTCCCGGTCGGGCTGGTCGACAAGCCCTTCGAGCAGCGGCGCGAGATTCTCTACCGCGACTTCTCGGACGCCGCAGGCCATCTGCTGGTGGTGGGCGGCCCGCAGTCCGGTAAATCCACCCTGCTGCGTACGCTCATCGCGTCCTTCGCTCTGACCCACACCCCACGCGAGGTGCAGTTCTACTGCCTGGACTTCGGCGGCGGAGGCCTCAGCGGGATATCGGAGCTGCCGCATGTCGGCGGAGTGGCGTCACGTCTCGATCCGGACCGGGTGCGCCGTACGGTCGCCGAGGCCACCGGAGTGCTGAGCCACCGCGAGGAGTTCTTCCGCACGCGCGGCGTCGACTCCATCGCCGGCTACCGCAAGCGGCGGGCAGCTGGTGAGCTCCCTGACGAGGTCTGGGGGGACGTCTTCTTGGTCATTGACGGCTGGGGCACCTTCAAGCAGGAGTACGAGCAGTTCGAGGGCGTCGTCATGGACCTCGCGACGCGGGGACTGGGCTACGGCGTCCATGTGATCCTGTCGGCCACCCGGTACATGGAGGTACGGGCCGCGCTGAAGGACCAGTTCATGAACCGTCTGGAGCTGCGCCTCGGCGATCCGCTGGACTCGGACTTCGACCGTAAGGTGGCGGCCAACGTCCCGGTCGGCGCACCGGGTCGCGGCCAGATCCCCGAGCGGCTGCACTTCTTGGCCGCGCAACCTCGGATCGGCGGCGTCCTGCGGCCGGAGGCGGACGGACCGACGGCCGACCCATCATTGACAGAGCCGGCCACGACCGGCACGACCGCATCCTCGGCGTCGGTACCAACGCCGATGGGACCAACGCCGATGGGACCGGCGCCGACCGGACCGGCGCCGACCGGACCGGCATCGACCGGACCGGCATCGACCAGCCCGGCATCGACCAGCCCGGCATCGACCGGACCCGCTGAATCGACAGCGGCCCTGGTTCGCGCCGTCAACACCCACTGGACCGGCCCCCGGGCCCCCGAGGTCCGCGTCCTCCCCCGCGAACTCCCCTTCGACCGCCTCCCCAAGAGCTTTGAGAACCCGCACCTCGGTCTGCCCATCGGCATCGACGAGGACCGCATGGAGCCGGTCTTCATCGACTTCGATTCCGATCCGTTCTTCGTCGTCTTCGGCGAGAGCGAATCGGGCAAAACCTCTCTGCTACGCCTGCTCGCCCAGCAGATCAGCCAGCGTTACACCCCCGACGAGGCACGGATCATCGTCGGCGACTACCGCCGTACGCTTCTGGAGGCCGTACCGGACTCCCACCTCCTGGAGTACGCCCCTGCCGCCCCCGCGCTCGAAATGCACATGGACGCCCTGAGCACCCTCATGGAACACCGAGCCCCTGGCCCGGAGGTCACCCCGCGGCAACTACGCGAGCGCAGTTGGTGGAACGGTCCGCAGTTCTTCGTCATCATCGACGACTACGAGTTGGTCGCCACGAGCGCCGGCAACCCTCTCGACTTCCTGATGAGGGGGCTGCCCTACGCCCGCGACGTCGGTGTCCGCCTGATCATCGCTCGCAACACGGCCGGCGCCTCGCGCTCCTCGTACGAGCCCTTCATGCAACGCATCAAGGAACTCGGCGCCCAGGGCGTCA
>NZ_JAAAYH010000770.1:0-1993 GCF_018035285.1 Streptomyces sp. MK37H
GTGCCCGGCGGGCCGTTCCCCACCCCGTCCGTTCCCACAGCACCGATATGCGGCTCCGCCGCGTGGCAGGGGCTCCGCCCTGGGCCCCCGGGGTTAAGGGGCAGAGCCCCAGTTGTGGGAAGGGGCGGGGAGGGGAACAGCCCGCCGCAGGCGTCACGATCCGTCGGGCATCCCCTGGGCACAGCAGTCCGAGTCCAGCCCGCGCGGCAGGCGCTCGCCGCCGAAGACGGCCGTGGTCGCCTCGTCGCCGCCCAGCGCCGCCACAGCGAGCAGCAGCGACCCGGCCGTCCAGGTGGTGCGCTCCTCCGGCCAGACCGCGTCGTCCTCGAAGACGTAGCCGGTCCAGTACATCCCGTCCTCGGCGCGCAGCGTCGGCTGGATCCACCGCAGGATGTCCACCGCGCGGTCGGACTCCCCCATCACCCAGAGCGCGAGCGCCAGTTCGCAGCTCTCGCCGCCGGTGACCCAGGGGTTGGGGGAGACACAGCGCACCCCGAGCCCGGGGACCACGAAGCGGTCCCAGCCCTCCTCGATGCGCTTCTTGGCGGCGGCGCCGGTGACCGCGCCGCCGAGGACCGGGTAGTACCAGTCCATCGAGTAGCGGTGCTTGTCCAGGAACCGCTCGGGGTGGTGGCGTATGGCGTGGCCGAGCAGCCCCGCCGACAGCTCCCAGTCGGGCTGGGGCTCCTCGCGGTGCTCCGCGATGGCCAACGCGCAGCGCAGCGCCTGGTAGACGGAGGAGGAGCCGGTCAGCAGGGCGTCGGGGTCCACGGTGCCGTCGGCGCGGTGCCGCCAGCCGATCTGGCCGCCGCTCTGCTGCAGCCGGAGCACGAACTCGACGGCGGCGAAGACGGTGGGCCAGATCTGGTCGAGGAAGGCGTCGTCGCCCGTGGAGAGGTAGTGGTGCCAGGCGCCGACCGCCACATAGGCGCAGAAGTTGGACTCCCGGCCGTGGTCGGTGGGGTCGGTGGCGGCCACGCCGTCCGGGGTGTCGGGGTAGGCCGCGTACCAGGAGCCGTCGGGGTTCTGGTGCCGGGCCAGCCAGTGGTAGGCGGCCGTGGCGCGCTCGTGCTCACCCGCCGCGTCCAGCGCCATCGCGGACTCGATGTGGTCCCAGGGGTCGAGGTGGTGGCCGCGGAACCACGGTATGGCGCCGTCCGCGCGCTGGACGGCGGCGATGCCCTCGACCGTGCGCAGCACCTGCTCGGGGCTGAGCACCCCGGGCAGCGCGAGCCGTTCGGTGCGGGGGCCGGGGCGCGGTCCGAGCGCCGTCACGCCCGCGCCTCACGCGGTGCGTGGGGCTTGGTCGCGTACGCCACGAAGCTCTTGCCGATGACGGGGTTCAGGGCGCGCTCGGCGAGCCGCGTGGCCAGCGGCTTCTTCATGATGTCCCACACCAGCAACTGGTGGTACGCGCGCACCGGCAGCGCCTTGTCGTTGTCCACCCCGAAGGCGCACTTGAGCCACCAGTAGGGGCTGTGCAGCGCGTGGGCGTGGTGGGTGCCGTACGGCCGCAGTCCGGCCTCGCGCATCCTCTCCAGCAGCTCATCGGCGCGGTAGATGCGGATGTGGCCGCCCTCGACCTCGTGGTAGGCGTCCGACAGCGCCCAGCAGACCTTCTCCGGGCCGTAGCGCGGCACGGTGACGGCGATCCGGCCGCCGGGCCTGAGCACCCGCACCATCTCGGCGAGCACGCCCTTGTCGTCGGGTATGTGCTCCATCACCTCGGAGATGATGACCACGTCGAAGCTGTCGTCGGGGAAGGGCAGGGCGAGGGCGTCGCCCTCCATGGCGGTGGCCGTGGCGCCCGCCGGGGCCTCACCGGCCTCCTTCATGGCGGCGAACCACTTGGCCACCTCGCGTATCTCCTCGCCGTTGCGGTCGAGCGCCACGACCTGGGCGCCGCGCCGGTAGCACTCGAAGGCATGCCGTCCGGCGCCACAGCCGAGGTCGAGGACGCGATCGCCGGGGGCGAGGGGGAAGCGGGAGAAAT
>NZ_JAAAYH010000771.1:0-1992 GCF_018035285.1 Streptomyces sp. MK37H
GGGGTTGCTCGGCCGTGCCCCGGCCGGTGATGGCCAGGAAGGCGTCCTGGAGGCTGGCGCCCGGATCCCCCGCATAACGGCTCTTGAGCTCGGCGGAGGTGCCCTCGGCGACGATCCGACCGACGTCCACGACCACGATCCGGTCGGCGAGCGCGTCGGCCTCGTCCAGGTAGTGGGTGGTGAGGAAGACCGTGGTGCCGTGCTCGGCGCGGACGCGCCGAACCAGTTCCCACAGCTCGGCCCGGCTTCCCGGGTCCAGACCGGTCGTGGGCTCGTCAAGGAACAACACCTCGGGCCGGTTGACCAGGCCCAGCGCGATCTCCACCCGGCGGCGCTGACCGCCGGACAGGGCGGCGGCCGGGCGGTCCATGAGCCCCGACAGGCCGAGCTCACCGGCGAGTTCCTCGGCACGCCCGGCCGCCGCGCCCTTGGACATCAGATGCAGCCGCCCCTGGGTGACCAGCTCCTCGCGTACGGAGCACCCGGGGTCCAGGCCGCCCGACTGGGCCACATAGCCGATCCGCCGGCGCACGCCCGCCGGATCGCGGAGCAGATCGCGTCCGGCGATCTCGGCCTCACCCCCGCTGGGCGGCAGCAGGGTGGTGAGCATGCGCAGGGTCGTGGTCTTACCGGCCCCGTTGGGGCCCAGGAAGCCGAGGATCTCGCCGCGGCCGACGGTCAGATCGATCCCGCGGACGGCGTGCACGGGGCCGCTGCCCAGCGAGAACGTCCGGGTGAGGCCGCGGACGCGGATGACGGATGAGGACATGGCCCGATCAGAACACAACGCGCCCCAAATATGCAATCGACTTAAAGTTTTGAAGCAAGTGCAAGTTTACAACGGGCTACACTGACGGCCATGAGCGAAGGACTGCGGGAGAAGCACAAGCGCCGTACGCGCCGGCGGATCGCGGAGGTGGCCACCGGCCTGTTCCTGGAGCGCGGCTTCGACCGGGTCACGGTCGCCGAGGTCGCCGAGGCCGCGGAGGTGTCCGTCAACACCGTCTACAACTACTTCCCGGCCAAGGAGGATCTGGTCCTGCCGCCCGACCAGGCATCCCCGCGGCGACTCGCCGACATCGTGCGCGAGCGCCCGCCAGGCCGGTCCGCCGCCCAGGCGGTGCTGGACCGGCTGCGCGAGGAGGTGGAGCGGCGCGACCGCTCACTGGGGCTGACCGAGGGCTTCGGCCCGTTCTTCGCGATGATGCGGGCCGCCCCCACGCTGGTGGCCCGGCTGGAAGAGCTCGGCCACCGGATGAACGACGAACTGGCCGCCGTGCTCGCCGAGGAGACCGGCGCGGCGCCGGAGGATCCGCTGCCGCGCGTGGCGGCCGCCCAGATCAGCGGCTATCACTCACTGATCTTCGGCGAGATCGGACGGCGCGTCACGGCGGGCGAGCGCCCCGACGCCATCGCCAAGGCCGTGACCGAACTCCTCGACGCCATCGAGGAGATGCTCGGCGCGCCGATGCTCGGCTACGCCGTACGGGAGGGACAGGAGGAGCGACCGTGTTCCGAGTGACGATCCGGGGCGCCTTCGAGGAGTTGAGCGAGGACGATCGCGAGGCGCTGCGCGATGCTGTCGACTGCCTCCAGGTCGCCTTCACCGAGGCGGGCACCTTCACCTGCGACCGGGGCCTTTCGGCGTTCACCTTCCGCTGCGAGGTTCCGGCGGAGCCGGATGACGGCGAGCAGGAGGCGACCGAGCGGGCCATCGCGGCGCTGACCGCGCATGGTTACCCGCATCGGATCCTGCGGATCGGCGTGACGGACATGCGGAACATCAAGATCCGCCGCAAGGGCCCACGGCGCTGAACGCCCACGAGGCGAGCGGCACACAGCGCGGGCCCGGGCCCGGCCCTGGGCCCGATCCTGGGCCACCCCGGGACCTGGGGCCGGGGCTTGGACCGTGGGCGCGATCCCGCGCGAGGGGCGCTGCGGGGCGTCCGGCGGGTCTTCCCCCTCCCCGCCCCTTCCCGTTACCAGGGGCTC
>NZ_JAAAYH010000772.1:0-1989 GCF_018035285.1 Streptomyces sp. MK37H
CCGAGGTCGGCACCATGCGCTAGGAGGTTGATTGAGCGTGCCGTGGAAGAGCAAAGGTGCGAAGGCGGAGGCTGCCGACCACACGGGGGCGCGGTTGGCGCGTCAGGCCACTGTGGAGGTCGCCGGGTTGCTGGGCAAGCGTGGCATGAGCCGCACTGACCTCGCCCGACTCATGGACGTCAGCCCGGGACGAGTGAGCCAAATCCTCTCCGGGGACGAGAACCTGACGCTGCGCAGCCTCGCTGCCGTGGCCGATGCGCTGGAGCTGGACATCAAGATCAGTTTTGTGGAGCCCAAGGAGGACGGGGCTCGGCGGCCGCTTGGGCTGGGCGATGGGTCCGATGCCTTTGTCTACGCTCCTTGAAGGCATCGGGGTGCGCGGGGTGCGCGGGGTGCTTCCCTGACGGGCGTCGTCGTGGTGTGCGGTGTGCGGCGCCACGTCGGGGGTGCGAGGCGCGTCAGGGGCGCGAGCCGCGTCTGGGGGCCGAGCCACGTCAGGGGTGCGAGGCGTCCGTCGTGGCGAGGGGGCGTACCGCCAGCGCCTCGTCCCGCAGCCGCATGAGCTCGCGGTCGCCGCTCCGCTTCCCGGTGCGGTAGCCGAACTCCAGCATCCGTACGCAGGCGTCCATGGCCATCGCCAGGGTCTGACGGCGGTCCTCCGCCTCCTCCCGGGTCGGGGCGTGCAGCTCCGGCGGGAACTCCTGGACCTCGCGCTGCCGGCACTTCGCCTCGATGTCGGCCTCGACCTTGGCCGCGTCGTCCAGGAGCTGGTCCACCTCCTCATACAGGGTGTTGATCGTCGTCCGGTCCTTGGTCGCGGGGGTGCAGCCGCGCAGGTGGAGGCGGGCCTCGAAGGCGAACATGCGCAGCTGGGCCACGTTCTCGAAGTCCCTGACCAGGCGGTGGCAGTGGAGGTACATGTCGTGGACCAGCCGCCGCTCCAGCTCGCTCAGCAGCACCGCGATGCCCAGCGTGATCACGGCCACGAAGGGCGGCGTGGACTGCTGGTTCTGCTGCTGACGGACGCGAGGCGCCAGGGCCCCGCCCGCGGCGGCAGCGGCCACGGCGGGTGGCACATCGGCGGCGTGCGGCAGCAGCAGGGCGATGGTGAGCAGCGCCGCCGCGCAGGTGCAGGCGATGATTCCGCAGCACAGCGACGCGGACCTTACGGTCCCCAGCAGGCGGCCCTTGTCGGCGAAACGGTGGACCAGCGAGATCCAGGTGACCAGCGCGCAGACCCCTATGGGTAACGCGGCATCCGCGAACCAGCCCTGTGCGTAGAGCTCGTGCAATGCTCCCCCCTGATCGCGCCTTGGTGCCGGTGCGCCGGAGGCGGTCGGCCGGTCACCGGGCGCCGGTCACGGAGCACCGGTGCCGAAGCACCGGTCACGGGGCACCGATCACGGGGAGAGCGGGCATCCCTTCACTGTCCGCCTCGAGGGCGGAAGCACCGGCGAGTGGGCGTGTGGTTCTTGCGCCGTTCGGTCCCCGCGTCGCCTGGTTCCTACGCGTTTCGGTCCCTGCGCCTTCCGGTTACTGCGCCTTCCGGCTCCTGTGCGGAGCGCCTCGTCGCATGGTCACGATAGTGCTCCTCGTTCCCGTAGCGCACGGCTCACTGTCCGCGTACCGCTGGATCGCGCCGCCTCTGGCGTCCTGCGATACGTCTGCCGCCTCTGTTCCGTTCATCCCGCCCAGGGGGCATACCGGGCATCAGGCCAGGCGTCAGGCACACGCGTCCGGGGGCTGGAGGTGGCGGGCGGCGCTGCGGGCCGCGGAGGCTACGGTGGCGCGGGCCTCGCGCGGGGGCAGGCCGGTGTCGAGCGCGGCCTCGATCAGGGCGGGGGCCAACTCCGGCCCCGCGCCCGTCTCGTAGGCGCGGCAGGCGGCCCAGAACAGCCGGTCGTTGCGCTGGCCCTCCCGTGAGGCACGGACGAACCGTACGAGCCCCTCCAGCGCCGCGGGACGCGGCTCGGGGAACGGCGGGCCGGG
>NZ_JAAAYH010000773.1:0-1973 GCF_018035285.1 Streptomyces sp. MK37H
CTCCATGCTCAGCCGCTGCGCGTCCGCCGTCTTCTGGAGGGGGAAGACCGCGGAGACCTCGACACCGAGGGCGCCGCGTTCGGCGAGGTCGGTGAGGTCCTGGAGGTCGTTGGGGTCGGGGCGGACGAAGACGTAGTGGCCGCCCAGGCCGAGGACGGCGGGGTCGGCGATGGAGGCCAGGCGGCCCTCGGGGGCGAGGAGTTCGGAGGAGACGGCGAGCGCGTCGCCGCCGACGAGGTCGAGCACGGCGTCCACCCCGTTCGGGGCGAGGGTACGGACTCGGTCGGCCAGGCCCTCCCCGTACACCGTCGGCTCGGCGCCCAACGCGCGCAGATACTCGTGGTTGCGCTCCCCCGCCGTGCCGATCACCCGCGCCCCCATGTGCCGGGCCAGCTGCACCGCCATCGAGCCGACCCCGCCCGCCCCCGCGTGCACCAGCACCGTGTCGCCTTCGCCGACCCTCAGCGCCCGCACCAGGCACTGGTACGCCGTCAGGCCCGCCAGCGGGATGCCCGCGGCCTGGGTGAAGGAGAGGTTCCGCGGTTTGCGGGCGAGGGTGCGGACGGGCGCGGCCACGTACTCGGCGCAGGTGCCCCGGGAGAGGAAGTCCTCCCGTACGTAGCCGATCACCTCGTCACCGGGCTGGAACTCCGTCACCGCCGGGCCCGGCTGCTCCACCACCCCCGCGACGTCCCAGCCGGGGATGACCGGGAAGACCGCGTCCAGGACCGGTTCGAGGTATCCGGCCTGCGCCTTCCAGTCGACGGGGTTCACGGCGGCGGCCTTGACCCTGATCAGCACGGAGTCGGGGCCGACCTTGGGCTCCGGCCGCTCCCCGTACTCCAGGACCTCGGGGCCGCCGTAGCGGCGGTAGCTGATGGCCTTCATGGTGGCGCTCCTCGCGGTCTTCGCGGTTCGTGACGGGTTCGCGGTTCGTTCGCGGGTTCGCGGCTCCCCGCGTGGGTTCGCGGCTTCCTTCATGGGCTCGCGGTTTCGTTCGCGGGTTCCCCGTCCCGGCGTGTTCTTGCCCGCTCCTCCCCTTCGACGCTCCTGCTCGCCCACCGCCACCGCAAATCCGCACCCATCCGCACCCGTCCGCGCCACCCACCCCGCCCGCTACACCCGGCCCTGCACCGCCAGCGGCGGCAGTGCGGCGCGCGGCTCCACCCCGCCGAACCAGAAGCCCAGCAGAAACGCCACGGTGGACTCCAGCAGGCGGGCCCGCTCCAGGCCGCCGCCGTCCAGCGGTACGCAGCCCATGTCGCGGACCAGCGTCCGTACGGCCTCCAGGGCGCCCTCGTCGTCCCCGCACAGCGGAACCCCGAGCGGGCCGTCGGCGAAGACCGGCGGGGTCATCCGCCACACCGAGTCCGCGCAGTGGCAGAACCCCTTCACGACTCGCGCCCCGACGGCCCGCGCCGCGATCCGCTCGGCCATGCCCGGTCCGCCGTCCGTGGCGAGGGTGAAGCGGCCGGGGACGATCGCGTTGGTGCAGTCGATCAGCGCCCTGCCACTCAGCGTCCCCTCGGCCGCGCCCGCCGCCTCCAGGGCCGCCTCGACGCCCTCGTACGCCACCGCCAGCAGCGTCACCTCACCGAATCCGGCGGCCTCGCGCAGACTCCCCGCCCGCGCGCCGTGGCCGATCCGCGCGGCCAGCGCCGCCGCCTTCGGCCGCGAGCGGCCGCCGATGAGCAGCTCGTGGCCCGCCCGCGCCCACTGGGTCCCCAGCGCGTCGGCCATATTGCCCGTGCCCAGCACTCCGATCCGCATCGCGGTCTCCTCGTTCTCGCCCATCGTTCTCACTTGCCGAGGGCGACGACACTAGGAAGTCCGTCGCACACCGTGCGGTGTGCGACGGATGCGCTAGGTGTGCTGTCCGGGGACGTTGGTGACAGGCGACGCGCCGTGAGGGGTGCTTGAACGGGGCGAGGGCCTCTGGTTTCGGTGGGGATTGCGTCATCTGCACCGATGCC
>NZ_JAAAYH010000774.1:0-1969 GCF_018035285.1 Streptomyces sp. MK37H
GAACCACCCAATGCTTCTTCTCGAGCACCGCCGCACCCCGCGAACAGCGATGACAGCGATGACAGCGATGGCACCGGCGACGGCGGCGGTGACCGCGCGGGCCGGGAGATCCAGATGACCGGGCAGCCGGTCCGGACATCCGGCGGGCGGCCCATCGGGATTCTCGGCACCGGCTCGTATCTGCCCGCCGAGACCGTATCCAATGATCTGGTGGCCGAGCGCGCGGGGGTGACCCCGGACTGGATCTCGGCGAAGACCGGGATCCGCTGCCGCCGTTACGCCGCCGACCACGAGGCCACCTCCGATCTGGCCGTGGAGGCCGCCCGCGCCGCCCTCGCGGACGCCGGGATCGGGGCCGATCAGCTCGGCTGGATCGTGGTGGCCACCTCGACCCCCGATCATCCCCAGCCCGCCACCGCCTGTCTGGTTCAGCACCGGATCGGCGCGACCGGCGCCGCTGCCTTCGACCTCAACGCGGTCTGCAGCGGCTTTGTCTTCGCCCTGGTGACGGCGGCCGGGCTGCTGTCCGCCGGATCCGGCGCCCCCGCCCCGTACGCCCTGGTGATCGGCGCCGATGTCTACTCCCGCATCATCGACCGCACCGACCGGCGCACCGCCGTGCTCTTCGGCGACGGGGCCGGGGCGGTGGTGCTCGGACCCGTGCGCCCCGGCTACGGTCTCACCGGATCGCTGCTCACCAGCGACGGCGCACTCCATGAGCTGATCGAGGTGACGGCGGGCGGCAGCCGCGCCCCGGCGTCGGAGAAGACCCTCGCCGACGGGGGCCACTTCTTCCGGATGCGGGGCCGCGCGGTCAGCGAATACGTCCTGGCCGAGCTGCCGCGCGCGATCGGGCGCCTGCTGGCCGCGCACCGCACGGACCCCGCGAGCGTGGACCACTTCATCCCCCATCAGGCCAATGGTGTGCTGCTGGCCAAGGCGCTTCCGGATCTCGGACTGCCGCGGGCGCGCACTCATCTGACGGTGGCCGAGCACGGCAACACCAGCGCCGCCTCCATCCCGCTGGCGCTCGACGACGCCCGGCGGCAGGGCGTGTTCGGCGACGGGGAGTTGCTGCTGCTGGCCGGTTTCGGCGGCGGGATGTCGCTCGGCGCCGCGCTGCTCACATGGCAGGACGGCCACCGCGGTCCGTGACCAACCCAAGGTCCCAGCCAGCGAAAGGACTCATCGGCATGGCACAGCGCTTCCCCACCGTCGCGGTGTTCGGGCTCGGCACCACCGGCCGCCACCTCGTGGACGCCCTGGTTCGCGGTGGCCGGCGGGTGATCGCCGTGGAGCGGGACGAACCGGCCCTGCGGCGCGGCCGGGCGGAGGTGGCCGCGCCGGAATCCGCAGTCGAGTTCACCACCGACCCGGCGGCCGCCGCCCGGGCCGATCTGGTGGTCGAGGCGGTCCCCGAACGGCTGGAGACCAAGCGCGGGCTGCTCGCCCGCGCCCACGCGGACTGTCCGCCGGAGACGGTGTTCGCCACCACGACCACCGGGCTCCCGGTGACCGAGATCGCCGTCGGCTCCGGGCGGACCGACCGCACGGTGGGGCTGCACCTCTTCCCGCTCGGCCCCGACCGCGAGCAGCCGGCGGTGGAGGTGGTGGGCACCCCGCTCACCGCGGACGCGGTCCTGGCCGACGTCCGGGAGCTGGTCCGCGACCTGGGCCGGATCCCGGTGCGGGTGGCCGACCGGCCGGGTTTCGTCGGGGGCGCGCTCACCATGGCGTACCTCAACAACGCGGTGGCCATGTACGAGCGGCGTTACGCCTCGCGCGACAGCATCGACACCGCCATGACCCTCGGCTGCGGACTGCCGATGGGACCGTTGGCCCAGCTGGACGCCATGGGTCTGGACACCGCGCGGGACTCCCTGGAGGCGCTGTACGAGCGCACCGGCGATCCGCGGTACGCGCCCGCGCCCACCCTGGCCCATATGGTGACCGCCGGTCTGCTCGGGGT
>NZ_JAAAYH010000775.1:0-1953 GCF_018035285.1 Streptomyces sp. MK37H
AGGGGGAGCGGATTCCGCTGCGAGGGGTCCGGGGCGCCGTGGCCGACAAGCTCGCGCGCAGCCGGCGCGAGATCCCCGACGCGACCTGCTGGGTGGACGCCGACGCGACCGAACTGCTCGCCGCCCGTACGGCGATGAACGCCGGGGGCGGGCCCAAGGTCTCCGTGCTCGCCCTCCTGGCCCGTATCTGCACGGCGGCCCTCGCGCGCTTCCCCGAGCTCAACGCCACGGTGGACATGGCCGGCCGGGAGATCATCCGGCTCCCCGACGTCCATCTCGGCTTCGCGGCGCAGACGGACCGGGGTCTGGTGGTCCCGGTGGTGCGCGACGCCCACACACGGACCATAGAGGGGCTCTCCGAGGAGATCGCCCGGCTGACCGAGGCCGCGCGGACCGGGACCCTCGCCCCCGCGCAGCTCACCGGCGGCACCTTCACCCTGAACAACTACGGGGTGTTCGGGGTCGACGGCTCGACGCCGATCATCAACCACCCCGAGGCGGCGATGCTCGGGGTCGGGCGGATCTCCCCGAAGCCCTGGGTGCACCAGGGTGAGCTGGCGGTGCGCCAGGTGGTGCAGCTGTCGTTCACCTTCGACCACCGGGTGTGCGACGGGGGCACCGCCGGTGGATTCCTGCGGTTCGTGGCCGACTGCGTGGAGCAGCCCATGGTGTTGTTGCGGCGGCTGTAGCGGATGCCCGGCGGCGCCATACTCATGGGGTGACTCCAGGTGCGTATGACGCAGTGATCCTGGCCGGGGGCGCCGCTCGGCGGCTCGGTGGGGTGGACAAGCCCGCGCTGCGGGTGGGCGGGCGAGCCCTCCTCGACCGGGTGCTGGACGCATGCCGCGGCGCCGGGCGGACCGTCGTCGTCGGCCCGCGCAGGCCCACGGCGCGGCCGGTGCGGTGGGCCCGGGAGGAGCCCCCCGGCGGCGGTCCGGTCGCGGCCGTCGACGCGGGCATCCGGCAGACCACGGCTCCGGTCGTCCTCGTCCTCTCCGCCGATCTGCCCTTCCTCACCCACGAGACCGTCGAGACCCTCCTCACCGGTCTCCAGGGCGCCGAAGGGGCCGTGCTCATCGACCCCGACGGCCGTGCGCAGCCCCTTGTCGCCGCCTACCGCGCCGAGCCGCTGCGCCGGGAGATCGCCCTCCTCGCCACCGAACACGGCGGCCTCGGCGGGCTGCCCCTCCGTCTCCTCGTCTCCGAGCTGGCCCTGGCCCGCCTCCAGCACCCCACCGCGTCGTTCGACTGCGACACCTGGGAAGACATCACCACGGCTCGAGCGCGCATCAGGGAGCATGGACACGTGTTGGACGAATGGATTGCCGCAGTCAAGGCCGAGCTCGGGATCGACCTGGATGTCGACACCGCGGCCATACTCGATCTGGCCCGTGACGCCGCACATGGCGTCGCCCGGCCCGCCGCCCCCCTGACCACCTTTCTCGTCGGCTACGCCGCGGCCCAGAAGGGCGGTGGCCCCGAGGCGCTGGCCGCCGCCACCGAGAAGGCCGCGGCGCTGGCGGCGCGTTGGGCCGAGGAGCAGTGACACCTCGCCACCCCCGGGACGGGGACCCGCTCGACCGCGAGGTCGACGAGGCGCTGGCGCTGGCCAATGAATCGCCGCCGCAGGGCCCGGAGCCGCCTGGAACGGAATCGGAGGAGGACTGGGCCGACGCCGCCCTCAGCCTGGCCAATGGCTGCCCGGCCCAATCCACCCGGGAGCGAAGCCCCGGCGAGACCGACGGCACCCGCGAGCCCGGCGACACCGACGGCCCCGGCCATACGGGCGACATCGACGGTATCGCCGGCACCGGCGACCCGACCCGAACCGACTGGGTCGAGACCGCGCTCGACCTGGCGCGGGAAACAGCGGAAGAGCCCGCGGCGGTCCCGGATGCCCAGGGTCGGGTACGCCGAAGGCCAGAGGTGTATTCGAGGAGCCGATCTTCGGGT
>NZ_JAAAYH010000776.1:0-1941 GCF_018035285.1 Streptomyces sp. MK37H
AGCCAGGACGCCGTCGCGGCCAGGGAGAAGCGCAGATGGCGGCCGCCACCCGTGTCCATGCGATCGGTCAGGGCGCGTAGCACACCCGCGGCGAGCAGGTAGCCGGTGCCGTGGTCGAGGGCCTGGGCGGGGAGTACGCCGGGATGGCCGTCGTCGGTGGCCTCGGTCATGGCGATGCCGGTCCCGGCCTGCACCAGGCTGTCGAAGCCGCGCCGGGCGGCCCACGGCCCGGTCCAGCCCCAGGCGTTGAGCTGCGCGACGATCAGCCCGGGGTGGTGGGTGAGGAAGCGGTCGAGCGCGCCGGGGCGGTAGGCGTTGACCACGACGTCGGCCTGGGCGAGGAGTTCGTCGAACGTCCGCCGGTCGTGGGGGTCGGCGAGGTCGAGGCGGGTCGAGCGCTTGCCGAAGCCGGTGTCGGCGTGAGCGTCGGGATCCTCGGGGAGGCGCGGGGAGTCGACGCGCAGGACGTCCGCGCCCAGCAGCGCCAGGGTGCGGGTCGCGACGGGACCGGCGATGACCCGGCTCAGGTCCAGGACCCGGATCCCCTCGGCGGGTAGCGCCGCGGGTGGGAGGGGGCGTGGGAGACCCTCGGCGGCGGGCAGGGTTTCGGTCAACGGCATATCGGCCAAGGGGAGTCCGCTCGCGCCTGACGGTACGACGGCCACAGCCAGCGCGCCCGCCGCGTACGCCGCCTCCTGGACCTCCCGGGCCGGGCGCTGCGCCAACTCGGCCGCGAGCGCATCCGGCTCGCCGCGCTCCGGCAGGCCCAGCGCGGTCAGCAGCCGGGCGCGGTGGTGCGGGTAGTTGGCGTGGGTGCGCACCCAGCCGTCGGCCGTGCGCCAGAACCCGGACAGCGGGGCGAAGGTGGTGGCCTTACGGCCGTCGATCCGCAGATGGCGTTCGCTGACGAACGCGGTGGCGACCGCGCCCTCGTCCACCCGTACGGCGGGAATCCCGCCTCCGCCGCGGCGCGCCGCCAGTTCGGCGGCGGCCAGCGAGCACACCCCCGCGGTGGCCCGGGCCAGTTGCCGCACCGGGAGCCGGGCGGGCAGCACGGCGCCCGCCGGGGCGTACGTGACCCGCTCGGCGAGCGCGGGTGCGCCGCCGAGGGCGTCCCAGGCGTAAGCGGTGGCTGCGTCTGTCCCGTCGATCGTCATGGGGTCATTGTGCCGCCGGGCCGAGGGGTGCCGCCGGGCCGAGGGGTGCCGCCGGGCCGTGAGTCGCCGCCGGGCTCATCCGGTGCAAGGGCCTGCTCGCGAGCCGCGCGAGCGGGCCCTTGCCGTTGTCAGGCGGTGTGCGTCACTCGGCGCCCGCCCGGCGGTAGAGGTCCAGGGCCTCGTTGCCCAGCGTCGGGTGGTACTCGTTCTGCCCCGCGCTCACGCTGATGTTGCCGACCAGGTAGCCCGCGCCGTTCGCGAAGTCGGCGAGGAAGCCGCCGCCGCTCGACCCTCCGGTCTGGACGCAGTCGATGCCCCACATCGTGGAGCCGGGGCGGCCCGCGTCGGCGAACTCATCGCCCTCGCAGTGGTTCAGCCGCTCGCCGTTGCCCTCGGCGGCGGAGCCTCCGTAGCCGAAGGAGTGGACATGGCGGCCGGTCTGCGAGTTGAAGGCGATGCCCTGCGCGCCCACGGTGTCGGCCAGGGTGCGGCCGTTCAGCGTGTTCATCACGGCGAAGGCGTAGTCCCAGTTGGCGTTGCCCTGGGTGGAGACGTACTGGGCGTCCCAGAAGAGGCGGCGGGCGGCGAAGGTCCCGTAGGGACGGTTGCCATTGTTGTAGCCCGGGATGAAGACCCAGTTGCGGTAGCCGGTGCCGGTGGCCGCGTCCACGGTGCAGTGGCCGGCGGTGAGCACGACGGACTTGTTGTCGCTGTTGGCCACGGTGGCGGAGCAGGCGAAGGTGCCGCCGGAGGCGTTCTGGAAGAAGACCTTGCCCGCCGTGGT
>NZ_JAAAYH010000777.1:0-1911 GCF_018035285.1 Streptomyces sp. MK37H
CTACGCGTCGCATTCCGCGCAGGTGGAGTCGATCCGCGAACAGGTCATCGGCGCCCTGGAGGGGATCACCCCCCGCACCTCGGAGATCCCCTTCTACTCGACCGTGACCGGCGGGGTCATCGACACCACCGAACTGGACGCCGAGTACTGGTACACCAACCTTCGCCAGACCGTCCGCTTCGACGAGACCATCCGTGCCCTTCTGGACGACGGCTGTGGCTTCTTCATCGAGTCCAGCGCCCACCCGGTGCTCACCGTGGGCCTTCAGGAGACGTTCGAGGACACGGCCGCCGACGCCGTCGCGCTGGGCACCCTGCGCCGTGACGAGGGCGGCCCCGAGCGGTTCCTGACCTCACTCGCCGAGGGCTACGTACGCGGTCTGGACGTCGACTGGGACGCGGTGTTCGCCGGGACGAATCCCCGGCGCGTCGCCCTGCCCACGTACGCCTTCCAGCGCGAGCGCTACTGGCTCGACGTCGACACCGCGTCCGCCACCGACCCGGCGGGCCTCGGCCTCACGGCCGTCAACCATCCGCTGCTGGGCGCCACCGTGCGGCTGGCCGCGGACGGCCGGCTGGTGCTGACCGCGCGGCTCTCGACGCGCACCCACCCCTGGCTCGCCGAGCACACCGCCCTCGGTGCGGTCGTGGTGCCGGGCGCGGCGCTGCTGGAGCTGGCGTTCACCGCGGCCCAGGAGGCGGGCGGCGGCCGGGTGGAGCGGCTGACGGCGGCGGAGCCGCTGGTGCTGCCCGAGCGCGGCGACATCCAGGTGCAGCTCACGGTGGACGAGCCGGACGAGACCGGCCGACGTGGACTGCACATCCACGCCCGCCCCGAGGACGCCCCCGCGGACGAGGACGGCTGGACCCTGCACGCCACCGGCGCGCTCGCTCCCCACGCCATCCCCGATGCCCCGCTGGAGGGCGCATGGCCGCCGCCCGGCGCCCAGCCGCTGGACGTGGACGGCCTCTACGAGCGCGCCGCCGGGACGGGTTACGGATACGGCCCGGTCTTCCAGGGTCTGCGCGCGGCCTGGCGGCACGGCGACAACATCCTCGCCGAGGTCGCGCTGCCGGAGGACCAAGCCCAGGACGCGGCCCGGTACGGCATCCACCCCGCCCTGCTGGACGCCGCCCTCCACCCCGTCCTCTTCCCCGAAGACGAAGACCAAGCGGACACCGGCGCGGTCCGCATGGCGGCCGACTGGACCGGCGCCGCGCTGCACGCCGTCGGCGCCACCGCGCTCCGCGTCCGGATCGGCCCGGTCACCGAGCCGGGTGCGGTGTCCGTGTCCCTCGCCGACGCGACCGGCGCCCCGGTGGCGTCCATCGAGGCCCTGACCGTGCGCCCGGTCCCGGCAGAGCGGCTGCGCGCCGCGGTGGACGTGACCCGTGACGCGCTGTTCCGCCTGGAGTGGGTCCCGGCGCCATCGCAGAACCAGGCGGCTACCGCCCGTTGGACGGTGCCGGCCACTGACGACCTCGAGCTCGCCACCTTTCTCGACACCGAAGGGCCGTCCGACGCGCCCGAGTTCGTCGTCGTGTCGTACGGACCGGCCATGGACACCGCGTCCGGTCTGCCCGGCCTCGCCGATCGCGTCCGCGAGGCGACCGCCGGGGCGCTCGGGCTGCTGCGCGAGTGGCTGGCCGACACCGAGTCCGCCACCTCACGGCTGGTCGTGGTGACGTGCGGGGCGGTGTCCACCCATGCCGGAGAGGACGTGGCGGACCTCGTCCACGCCCCGCTGTGGGGGCTCGTGCGCGCCGCGCAGGCCGAACAGCCGGGCCGGTTCGTGCTGGTGGACATCGACGGGTGCGAATCCTCGCGCACCGCGCTGGCGGCGGCCGTCGCCACCGCCGTCGCGGCGGACGAGCCGCAGGTGGCCATCCGGGACGGCGCGGTCCTCGTACC
>NZ_JAAAYH010000778.1:0-1890 GCF_018035285.1 Streptomyces sp. MK37H
TTGGCAATCTGATCATTGCAACCGGGGGATTGCACAGGGAGGGATCCACCACATGCACATCACGCAGAGCAACGGAGGCGGCGACGGCGCCACCCCCGCCGCCGGCGACCCCCGGCTGAGATGGAGCAGCGTCGACCCCGACGCCGGCCCACCGCCGCTCCACCGCCGCCGCGACGGCATCCTGCCCGCCGTCGCGGCAGCGCTGTCCGTCCGCGGCGAGACGCTGACCTGCACCGGGGGCAAGGCCGACCAGCCGCCGACGCTCCATCCGCTGGTGCGGGAATTCCTCGACGCGCTCGCCAGCGGCCAGCGTGAACGATTCACCGGGCGCTGCCCCGAGGTGATCCTGCTCTCCCGCCATCTGGCGCACGTCGAGGCCGGCCGCTCCAAGCGCGCCTCCCGCAAACCGCTCACCCAGGGTGAGGCCCGCCGCTCCCTCAAACAGGCCAAACTCACCACCCGCAGGATCCGGGAGGCGGGCGACCCGCAGCACGGCAGCTACGCCCCGCCCTGTCTGTCCTGCGCCGCGCTGCTGGCCCATTTCGGCGTACGGGTGGTGGGTGAGAGCACGTGAACCAGGCACATCAAGCACCACAGACGGCTCAAGCCCCGCCGGGGGCGCGGACACCGCAGCCGACACGCCCGGCCCGGCAGCCGATCGACCGCTTGGACGTCACCCGCTTCTCCGTCGCCGTGGACGCCGCCCTGCGCGAGGCGGGCTGGCAGCCCGGCCGCTGGGACATGCGGCGCGCCGAGGTCTGGGCCGACACCCTGCGCGCCCACACCTCCCCCGCGGGCCACCGGCACGCCGTCTTCCCGGCGGCGGTCGAGGCATGGGCGGAGTTCGGCGGGCTGCACATCCAGCCGCCCGGGGCGGGCCGCGAGATCGCCCCGACCCCGTTCCGTATCGATCCCCTGCTCGGCCTCCACCTCGCCCGCACCCTCGGCGATCTGGGCCGGGCCCTGGAGACCGAGGTAAGCCCGCTGGGCGAAGAGGCCGACGG
The DNA here is from genome assembly GCF_018035285.1 of Streptomyces sp. MK37H. NCBI lineage: Bacteria > Bacillati > Actinomycetota > Actinomycetes > Kitasatosporales > Streptomycetaceae > Streptomyces > Streptomyces sp. MK37H. Next base: position 1,005 of record NZ_JAAAYH010000778.1, read on the forward strand.
GCAGGCGGTGCTGACCATCGACGCGGAGGGACGGATCTACAGCCTCGACCACACCGGGGACTGGTACCTCGGCCCCACCCTGGACGCCGCCCTCAGCACCCTCGTCACGGGCGCGCTCCCGGCCAGGCTGACCCGCGCGTGAGGCGCGCGATCCGACCGGGCGTCGGTACCAGATCCTGTCCGGCGGATCGTCAAGGCCCGCGACGCCTGGCGCAGCGCCCGGCTACCGCCGGAAGGTACTCGGCCGCGCTGAGGCGCCCCGAAGGGGCGCGGGGCTGTGTCGATGTGCGGCTCCGCCGCGTGGGCGCGACCAGCCACCACGGCGCCGCAGACGAACGACGGCAGCTCAGGGCTCAGGCGCTCTTCGCCCGCTCCACGCCCCCGCCGCGGCCCTCGGCCGCGGCGGGGTCCGTACGAGACGTCCCGTCCGTGTGACCCATATGACCCGTGTGATCCGTGTGATCCGTGTGATCCGCGTCATCCGGGCGGTCCGTACGGCCGCGGCCGTCCGTGCCGCCCGGGCCGCCAGGCCCATCCGTCCAGTCCGGGATGACCGCCGACACCCGGAAGCCACCCGCCTCCGTGGCCCCCGACACAAAACCCCCGCCGAGCGTCGAGACCCGCTCCCGCATCCCGACCAGGCCGTTCCCCCCGCTCGGCAGCCCCGCGTCCGCCGCGCCGCGCTCCGACGGCCCGTTCTCCACCAGGACCGCGATCTCGGCGGTGCGGTGCGCCACCCGGACCCGGGCGCTCGCGCCCGGGGCGTGCTTGTGGACGTTGGTCAGCGCCTCCTGGACCACCCGGTAGGCCGTCTGCTCCACCGGAGCCGCGTACCGCCGCTCCTCGCCCTCGATCGAGAGCTCCACGGCCATCCCCGCCGCCCGGG
>NZ_JAAAYH010000779.1:0-1886 GCF_018035285.1 Streptomyces sp. MK37H
TCGTCGCGGCCCGTCGCGACGGTCTCCTGGCCCTTGGTGTCGACGGCCGAGCCCTGCTCACCGGCGGTCTGGTCGGCGGAACCCCGCATCTGCACGCCCGGCGCATTGCCCGCCTGGGCCTGCTTGAGCGCTTCGTCCTTGGTCGGCAGCCCGGCGAACTTCGCGGCCAGCGCCTGCGGGTCCACTACGGGCTTGTCGGCGCCGAAGAGGCTCGCGACCCCGTTCACGATCTTGCCGCCGATAAAGCCCAGGGCCATCTTGAAGGTGTCCCAGCCGCCGGGCTCCTCGGCCTTCTCCGCCTCGATCTGGCCCTCGGGCTCCTTGGCGCCCTCGACCTTGGCGTCCTCCTTCTCCGGCGCCTCGGACTTCTGGGCCGGATCCTGCGAGTACTGGGCCGGGGCGTCGGTCTTCGGCTTGCCCTGGAGGGTCTGCGGGGCACCCGCCGGGCGCTGCATCGAGGGCGGGGCGGCGGCCAGGGCCTTGTGTTCGTCGCCGACGGTGCGGTTCACCGAGCCGCTCACGCCGGTCATGGCCTGCAGCGCCACATGGGGCTTGAGCTTCGAGGCGGTGGACAGGCCCGCTTCCGGGGACACTTGGGAGAGGTTCGGGGCCGGTCCGGAGTCCTTCTTCTTGCCCTTGGCGGAGGCGGATGCCTTGCCGCCGCCACCACCTCCCCCACCACCGGCTCGGGATCCGCCGCCGCCACCGCCGCCGCCTGGTGTCTTGGCGGTCGGCGCCGACTTGGGCGCTGCGGCCTTCGCGCCCGGTGCGGCCTTGGGCGCCGGTGTCTCCTTCGGGGCCGCGGGCCGGGTGGTCCGCTCGGGTTCGGCGGACTTCTCCGGTTCCGGCGCGGACGGCGTCGGCTCCGCCGCCGGGGTCTCCGTACGCTCCGTCGGCGCGCCCTGCTCGCTCTGCGCCCCGCTGCTCGCCCCGCCGGGCGTATCCGCGTTGGATCCGCCCGTGACCTGGGTGTCGCGCGCGGGTGAGGGGGATTTGGCGTCCGCCGTGGATTCGCTCTTGGCCGCCGGCTCCGCGTCCGCCTTCTTCTGTTCCGCCTTGGCCGCGGGCTCCTGCGCCGCCTGACCGCCCACCGCCTGCTGGGACGCCTTCTCCTGCGCCCCGCCGGACGCGTCACCCGCCGCGGAGGTGCCCTTCTCCTCCTTCGCGGCCTGTTCCGTGGCTTCGCTGCCGTCCTCGGACCTGCCCGCGGCCTCCTGCACCGTCGTCTGGGCGACGACGGGCCCGTCCTTGGGGTCGGCGCCGCTCTTCGGGTCGCGTGTCACGGCCGGTCCCGGTCGGCTCTCGGCGACCTGCTCCACCGCGAGACCGCCGAGGCCGCCGCCTGCCGCCGCCGCGCCGTCGTCCGCCTCCGCCGACGGTTCGGCGTCAGCGGCCGAGTCGGCGGACTCCTCCTCGGGTTCGGCGTCCTCCGCCTCGTCCTCGGCGTCCTCCGCGTCCCGCTCGGCCTGCACTTTGTCGGCCTTGGTCAGCGGAGGCGCGGGGAAGGACGGAACCGGGGCGTCGGCGGACGAGGCGGGGTCGAGCGTGTCCGCGGCCGGTACGCCGGACACGTCGAGGTCCTGCTCGGGCAGGAAGTCCTCCGGCTGGAGCTTGATGTCCCAGGCGCTCTTCTCCTCGCCCCCGACCTCGACCTCCGACTCACTGCCGGAGCCGAACGGATTCTCCTCGGCCCGCTCCTCCGGGCCGTCGAGATCCTGGGCGCGCACGCCGTCGAGCGTGGAGAACGCGCCGGGCGACTGGGTGTCCTTGCCGGACGCCATCGGCGAACCGGTGGGCTTGTCCGCGCCCCGCTTGTCCTGCTGCTTCAGCTGCTGACCCGCCATGAGCGAATCGACCGCGCCCGGGCGGTTCTTGGCCGCCGACTC
>NZ_JAAAYH010000078.1:0-26616 GCF_018035285.1 Streptomyces sp. MK37H
CGAGCCGGCGCGCGCCGAGGTCGCGCGGGCGCTCGGGGTGGACTTCGCGCTCCCCGGGGAGGCGGCGGGCGACCTCGATCTGGTGGTGCACGCCAGCGCCACCGAGCAGGGGCTCGCGCGCTCTCTGGAGCTCCTCGCCCCGGAGGGCACCGTGCTGGAGCTGAGCTGGTACGGGGACCGGCGGATCGGCCTGCCGCTGGGCGAGGTATTCCACTCCCGGCGGCTCACGGTGCGCAGCAGCCAGGTGGGGACGGTGTCTCCGGCCCGGGGCGCCCGCCGCTCCTACGGCGACCGGATGGCGCTGGCGCTCGAACTGCTCGCCGATCCCGCCTTCGACGCCCTCGTCACCGGCGAATGCGGTTTCGAGGAGCTTCCCGAGGTGCTTCCGAGGCTCGCCTCGGGCGAGATTCCGGGGCTGTGCCACCGGGTTCGCTACGACGCGGAATCTGCCGTGTCGCCCGGCTGAACACGGGGAACGCGACGGCCGTACTAGAGGGCGTGCCCCGGCTGAGGGCCCGACGCGCCGTATCTGGAGGGTCATCCGTTGTTCAGCATCACCGTTCGCGATCACATCATGATCGCTCACAGTTTTCGCGGCGAGGTCTTCGGACCCGCGCAGCGGTTGCACGGGGCGACGTTCCTCGTGGACGCCACCTTCCGCCGTGCCGAGTTGGACGACGACAACATCGTCGTCGACATCGGCCTGGCCACCCGTGAGCTGGGGGAGGTGTGCGGCGCGCTCAGCTATCGCAACCTCGACGACGAACCCGACTTCAAGGGGATCAACACCTCCACCGAGTTCCTCGCCAAGGTGATCGCCGACCGCCTCGCGACACGGGTGCGCTCGGGGGCGCTGGGCGAGGGCGCCCGGGGCCTGTCCGGGATCACCGTCACCCTGCATGAGTCGCATGTCGCCTGGGCGAGTTACGAGCGTGGCCTATGAACCCGGCCGCACCGCGCACGGTGCACTTCGTGATGCCCGGCGGCGTGGCCGACCCGGCCGCGCCGAGCGGCGGCAACGTCTACGACCGGCGGATCTGCCGGGATCTGCCCGGCTCCGGCTGGCGGGTCGAGGAGCACGCCATCGCGGGCGACTGGCCCCAGCCGGGCCCGGCCGCCCGCGCCGAGCTGGCCCGGCTCCTGACCACGCTGGCGGACGGCACGCTCGTCCTGCTCGACGGGCTGGTGGCCTGCGCGCTCCCGTACATCGTCGTTCCGCAGGCCCAGCGGCTGCGGCTGTCGGTGCTGGTGCATCTGCCGCTGAGCGACGAGACGGGGCTGGCGCCCGGCCGGGCCGAGGATCTGAAGGCGCTGGAGGGCCGGACGCTGCGCGCGGCGCGGACGGTGGTGGCCACCAGCGCCTGGGCGGCCGGGCGGCTGGTGGATCTGCACGGGCTGGTCCCGGACCGGGTCCATGTGGCGGCGCCCGGCGCCGACATCGCGCCGCTCGCCTCCTCCGGCGGCGACGGCTCACGGCTGCTGTGCGTGGCCTCGGTGACCCCGCGCAAGGGGCAGCTGCGGCTGGTGGAGGCGCTCGCGCGGATCGACGATCTGCCCTGGGCTTGCGACTGTGTGGGATCCCTCGAGCAGGACCCGGAGTACGCCGCCCGGCTCCGGGAGCTGGTCGAGAAGCTGGGCGTGGCCGACCGGGTGCATCTGCTCGGCCCGAGGACCGGCGCCGAGCTGGACGCCGGCTACGCCTCCGCCGACGCGATGGTGCTCGCCTCGTACGCCGAGACCTATGGCATGGCGGTGACCGAGGCGCTCGCCCGGGGGATCCCGGTGCTGGCCACGGCCGTCGGCGGGGTCCCGGAGGCGGTCGGGCAGGCACCCGACGGCAGGGTGCCGGGCATCCTCGTCGACCCGGACGACCCCGACGCGCTCACGGCGGCGCTGCGCCGCTGGCTGGGCGACCCCGGTACGCGCCGCCGGCTCACCGCCGCCGCGCATGAGCGGCGCACCGCGCTGGCCGGGTGGGAGAACACCACCCGCAATCTGGCCGGTGCGCTGGAACAGCTCCGAGACGAACCGCGGAGGGCCGCGTGAAGACGACCGACGTACCGCGTTACACCCCCGACTGGCTGGAGCTGCGGGAGGGCGCCGACGCGGCGGCCCGCTCCCCCGAACTCCTCGAGGCGCTCGGCCCCCAGCTGTCCGGCCCGCCGCTGGTGATCCACGACCTGGGCTGCGGCACCGGCTCCATGGGGCGCTGGCTGGCGCCCCGGCTGAGCGGCCCGCAGCTGTGGATCCTGCACGACCGCGACCCCGATCTGCTGGACCGGGCGGCGGTGCGGATGCCCCGGGCGGCCACCGACGGCAGCCGCATCACCGTCGCGACGGCGCGCGGCGACCTCTCCCGGCTGACCGCGAGCACGCTGGACGGCGCCTCGCTGGTGACGGCGTCCGCGCTGCTGGACGTGCTCACCCCCGAGGAGGTGGACGGGATCGCCGCGGCGTGCGCCGAGGCGGAGTGCCCGGCGCTGCTGGCGCTGTCCGTGGTGGGGCGGGTCGAGCTCACCCCGGCCGACCCGATGGACGCGGAGATCACCGAGGCGTTCAACGCCCATCAGCGGCGCGGCGGTCTGGTGGGTCCCGACGCGATGGCGGTGGCCTCCGAGGCGTTCGCCCGGCACGGCGCGACGGTACGGACCCACGCCAGCCCCTGGGTGCTGGGCGCCGAGCACTCCGCGCTGACGGCCGAGTGGCTGCGGGGCTGGGTGGGCGCGGCCGTGGAGCACCGGCCGGAGCTCGGCGCGCACGCCGAGGCGTATCTGCGCCGCCGGCTGGCGATGGCCGCGGCGGGCGCGCTGCGGGTGGTGGTGCACCACCGCGATCTGCTGGCGCTGCCCGCGCCCCGCACGCTGGGGGCGGCCGCGTGACCGGCGCGCTGCGGGCCCGGCTCGGGACGGCCGCGGGCGTCGCCATCCTCGGGGTGGTGCTGTGGCGGCTGGGCACCGGGGCCTTCGTTGAGGGATTGCGCACCATCGACGGGCTCACCCTGCTGGCGGCGGTCGGTCTCGGCCTGCTCACCACGGTCTTCAGCGCCTGGCGCTGGTGTCTGGTGGCGCGGGGGCTGCGGATCCGGCTGCCGCTGGGCCCAGCCGTCGCCGACTACTACCGCGCGCTGTTCCTCAACGCCGCGCTGCCCGGCGGGGTCCTCGGCGATGTGCACCGCGCGGTGCGGCACGGGCGGGACTCGGGGGATGTCGGCCGGGGTGTGCGCGCGGTGGTGCTGGAGCGGGTCGCGGGCCAGGTGGTGCTGATCGCGGTGGGGGTGGCGATCCTGCTGGCCCACCCCTCGCCGGCCCTGGAGCACACCGGCCGGCTGATCGGCGGGCCGACCGCGGCATGGGTGCTGGCCGCGGTGGGCGTCCTGTCACTCCTCGCGGTGGTGGCCGTCCGGCGCCGCCGCCACGCGGCACCGGTGGCCGGGCGGCGGCGGGGCGCGGTCCGCGGCGCGCTCCTCGAGGCGCGCCGCGGGCTGCTGGCCCGGGGCAGCTGGCCGGGGGTGGTGATCTCCTCGGTGGTGGTGCTGGCCGGGCATCTGACGACGTTCGTCCTGGCCGCGCGGGTGGCGGGGTCAGACGCCCCGCTGACCGAGCTGGTGCCGCTGATGGTGCTCGCCCTGATCGCCATGGCCCTGCCGCTGAACGTCGGCGGCTGGGGCCCCCGCGAGGGCGTGACCGCCTGGGCCTTCGGCGCCGCGGGCCTCGGCGCGAGCCAGGGGCTGACCGTGGCCGTGGTCTACGGGGTGCTCACCTTCGCCGCGAGCCTCCCCGGTGTCGTGGTGCTGGCCGTCCAGTGGTGCGGCCGGCTGCGGGGCCGACAGGTCGAGTTCGAAGAGGGTGTCCTCGCCGAGGGTGTCGCGGCGGACGGGCGGGCGGAGCGCGTCCCGCATGACCGTCGTCCCGTCGAAGCGCAGCCCGGGGATGCCGTCGCCGAGCAGGACGGGGGCCACGGTGACGTAGAGCCGGTGCAGCGCCCCCGCGTGCAGGAAACGCGACACGGTGACCCCGCCGCCCTCGACGAGTATCCGGCCGAGCCCGCGCCGCGCGAGCGCCCGCACCAGGTGGTGGGGGGCGAAGGCGTCCGGGTCGTTGAGCGTCAGCACGTCCACGCCGTCCGGCGGCGCCGGCCGGCGCTCGCCGGTGGTGCCCACCACCCACAGGGTCGGAGCTGAGCCATCGGTGAACACCCGTCGGTCGAGCGGCACCCGTCCGCGCGGATCGAGGACGACCCGCACCGGGTGGGTGCCCGCGCAGGCGCGCACGGTCAGCTGGGGGTCGTCCGCGACGGCGGTGCCGGCCCCGACGACCACCGCGTCGGCGAGGGCGCGCAGCCGGTGGAGATGGCGGCGGTCCTCCTCGCCGGTGACATAGTCGGCGTCACCGGTGCGGGTGGCGATGAAGCCGTCCAGGCTCTGGCCGAGCTGAGCGATGGTCAGCCGCGGCCCGGCCAGGCACAGCGGGAGATAGCGGTCGGCCAGGAGCCGGGCCTCCGGCGAGGCCGCCTCGCTCCACCGCCACCGGCCGTCCGGGCCCCGGACCAGACCGGCGGCCCCCGCGTCCGCCTCGGTCCGGACGGAGCGCAGCCGCTCCCATGCCTCTTCCGTCTCCAAGAAGGTCATCACGCCTCCTTCTCGGCACCGACCAGGGAAAGATACTCGGCGAAGCAGTCGACGAGCCCGGCCAGAAGTTCCTTTCCCTTATCCGCGGACGCCCTGGACGGACGGCCGACGACCCCGGACTCGGTATAGGCGGACATACCGAGGGTGAGCAGATGTTTCCGATCGTCGGATATCCAGTCGGAGGTTTCATGACCGGGCCGTACGAGTTCCGGATGGGCATGCAGGAGGATCGATGTCTCCAGTTCGCCCGCGTGCATATCGCTGTTGGCCGGGGTGCGTACTCCGGCGCGCGTCCTGGCGGCCTCCCAGTCGGCCGATCCGGGGAATAGCGCCATGCGGAAGTCACTGCCCGCGGATTCCTGAACGATGTTGCGCAGTACGTAATTTCCGCCGTGTCCGTTCACCAGAATCAGACCGCGTATACCCGAGCGCCTGAGCGAGTCCGCGATATCGCGGACGACGGCGTAGAGGGTGGCCGCGGAAATCGACACCGTCCCTGGCCAGGCGGCGTGTTCATGGGAGCAGGAGACCGTCACCGGAGGCAGCTGGAGCACCGGATACGCGGCCGCGATCTCCCCTGCGACCGTGCAGGCGATGACCGTGTCGGTCACCAGTGGGAGAAATGCGCCGTGTTGTTCGAAGCTGCCTACGGGAAGAACGGCGACATCGGCCCGGTCGGCCCGCACTTCCTCCGTCGTCCGTGTCGGCAACACCATGCCGGCCTGCGGGCGCGTTCCCGAACCGCTCATATCTCGTGGACCTTTCATGCGTCGGCCAGACAGCTTGTTGCTGCGGCTTTCTCATTCTCCTGTACAAGGGCGGTGGTTTTCCAGATAAGATCGGGACATGACAGAAAGTGATGGCGTGTTCGATGTCGGCACCCGCACCTCGGGTGTCGAACGAGTGGTGAATGTCCGGCTGGCCACGAAGCATGGCGACTTTCTCGCGATCGGCTATCGGGACCTCGTGCGCGGTGATGAACAAATAGCGCTCGTATACGGCGATGTCGGCGGGGAGGAAGCGCTTACCCGGCTGCATTCCGAGTGCCTCACCGGAGACGCGTTCGGCTCCCGTCACTGCGAGTGCGGCGACCAGCTCTCCGCGGCGCTGAAGGCGATCGTGGCCGAAGGCCGGGGCGTTCTGGTGTATCTGAGGGGCCATGAGGGGCGCGGGATCGGGCTGCTCGCCAAGCTCCAGGCGATGAAGCTCCAGTCCGAGGGGCTGGACACCGTCGAGGCCAACCTCGCCCTCGGCCTGCCGGCGGACGCCCGCGACTACAAGGTGGCGGCGGATGTGCTGCACGACCTCGAGGTGCGCTCCGTGCGGCTGCTGTCCAACAATCCCCAGAAGCGGGACGCGCTGCTGCGGCACGGCGTCCGGATCAGCGAGCAGGTGCCGCTGCTGATGACTCCGCACAAGGAGAACCTCCCGTATCTGCTCACCAAGCGGGACCGCATGGACCACTATCTGCCCCATCTGGAAGCCGTGATCCAGCACACCTGAAGGAGGTCCTGGCCCCGGGCCGCGGCCTGGTCCACCGGTGTCGGCCGGGCGTGGGCCGCGGCCCGTATCGGTACGGAGTTCCGGCGTGACCATACCGCCGAACGGGCGATCAGTACGCATATGTCTGAGAATGGGGGTGCCGCGTGACGTTCCGAAGGACGACGATCAAGGGTAGGGACCATGGACCTCGAGATCGAGCTCCGGGTGGACGGGACCGAGCACCGCCTCACCGTCGACACCCGTACGACGCTGCTGGACGCCCTGCGCGAACAGCTCGGGAACACCAGCCCCAAGAAGGGCTGCGACCACGGACAGTGCGGCGCCTGCACCCTGCTGCTCGACGGCCGCCGGATCCTCGGCTGCCTCGCACTGGCCGTCGCCCACCAGGGCGCGGACATCGTCACGGCGGCCGGGCTCACCGACGGTGAGCTGCATCCGCTCCAGCGGTCGTTCATCGCCCATGACGCCTTCCAGTGCGGCTACTGCACACCCGGTCAGATCGTCTCGGCGGCCGGGATGCTCCAGGAGGCCGGGGAGGGCTGGCCCAGCGCCGTGAGCAAGGACCCGGGCGCCACCGATGTGGTGCTCGACGACGAGGAGATCGCCGAGCGGATGAGCGGCAATCTGTGCCGCTGCGCCGCGTACGCGAACATCGTCCCGGCGATCGCGGAGGTGGCGCACCGATGAAGCCCTTTCGCTACGAACGCGCCGATGAGGTGCCGGCGGCCGTCGCCACCCTGGTGAAGGAGCCCGAGGCGGCCTATCTGGCCGGGGGCACCAATCTGGTCGATCTGATGCGTCTTGAGGTGGCGACCCCGGAGGTGCTGATCGACGTCCGGCGGCTCACCTCGGACCGGATCGAGGAGCTGCCCGACGGGGGTCTGCGGATCGGCGCGGCGGTGCCCAACAGCGATCTGGCCGCCGACCCGCGGGTCCGGCGGCGCTATCCGGTGCTCTCCCAGGCACTGCTCTCGGGCGCCTCGGGCCAGCTGCGCAACCTCGCCACCACCGGCGGCAATCTGCTGCAGCGCACCCGCTGCCCGTACTTCCAGAACGTCACCACCCCCTGCAACAAGCGCATACCGGGCTCGGGCTGCTCGGCGGTGCAGGGCTATCAGCGCGATATGGCGATCCTGGGCGCCTCCCCCGCCTGTGTGGCCACCCACCCCTCCGACATGGCCGTCGCGCTGGCCGCGCTGGACGCGGTGGTGACGGTGGCCGGTCCGGCCGCCGAGCGGCGGATCCCGCTGGCCCAGCTGCACCGGCTGCCGGAGGACACTCCCGACCGCGACACCGTCCTGGAGCGCGGTGAGCTGATCACCGGGGTTGAGCTGCCGCCCCCGCACGCCGCGACCCGCTCCCGCTACCGCAAGGTGCGCGACCGCGCCTCGTACGCCTTCGCGCTGGTCTCGGTCGCCGCCGCGCTGGAGGTCACCGACGGGGCGGTACGGGACGCGCGCATCGCGCTGGGCGGGGTGGCGCACAAGCCCTGGCGGGCCATCACGGCCGAGGCGGTGCTGCGCGGCGCGCCCGCCACGCGGGAGAGCTTCGTGGACGCGGCCGCCGCCGAGCTGGCCGCGGCGCGGCCGCTGCCGGGCAACGCCTTCAAGGTCCCGCTCGCCCGCAACACGATGGTCAGCACCCTGCTGGAGCTGCTGGAGGAGGCGCGATGAGCGACGTCACGGCACGCCCCCGCGCCATCGGCGTCCCGATGGACCGTATCGACGGTGTGCAGAAGGTCACCGGCACCGCCACCTACGCCTATGAATGGCCCCTCGACCAGCCCGTCTATCTGTATCCGCTGCAGTCCACCATCGCCGCCGGGCGGATCACCGGGGTGGACAGCGCGCTCGCGGAGGCGGAGCCGGGGGTGCTGGCGGTGCTCAGCCATCTCAACGCCCCCACGCTGACCCGCCCGGACGATCCGGAGCTCGCGGTGCTCCAGACCGACGAGGTCGCCTGGCGCGGCCAGTTCATCGGGGCGGTGGTGGCCGAGAGCCTGGAGACCGCGCGTCGCGCGGCGGGGCTCGTCCGCGTGGACTACGAGAGCCGGCTCCCCGATGTGGTGCTGCGCGCCGACCGCGGCGACCTCTACTCCCCGGTGCACGCCGCCGCGTTCGGCTCGGGCGGCGGAGAGCTGCAGGACGGCTCGCCCGCCGACAGTGTGCTGGGGGACGTCGATACGGCGCTGGCGGCGTCGCCGACCATGGTGGACGCCACGTACTCCACGCCGATGTACCACAACAACCCGATGGAGCCGCACACCGCCGTGGTCACCTGGCTGGACGGTGAGCTGATCGTGCGCTGCTCCACCCAGGGCGCCTCCATGAGCCAGGCCCTGATCTCCGGGGTGCTGGGGCTGGAGCCGGGGCGGGTGCGGGTGATCTCCCCGCATGTCGGGGGCGCGTTCGGCTCGAAGGTCTACCCCCACTCGTACGCCGTGCTCGCCGCGATGGCGGCCCGGATGGTCCGGCGGCCGGTCAAGTTCTCGCTGACCCGGCAGCAGATGTTCGCCCTGGTCGGCTACCGCCCGGCGTCGATCCAGCGGATCCGGCTGGGCGCCGGCCGGGACGGCAGGCTCACCGCGCTCTCCCACGAGGTGATCGAGCAGACCGCCAAGGCCAAGGGGTACGCGGAGCAGGTGGCCGTCTGCTCCCGGTTGATGTACGCGGCGCCGCACCGGCGCACCACCCACCGGCTGGCCCCGCTGGATGTCCCGGTGCCCACGATCATGCGGGCGCCGGGCGAGGCGCAGGGGATGTTCGCGCTGGAGTCGGCGCTGGACGAGATGGCGATCGCCTGCGGTCTCGACCCGGTGGAGTTCCGGATACGCAACGAGCCGGAGGTGCATCCGGAGTCCGGGCTGCCGTTCTCCAGCCGCCATCTGACGGGCTGTCTGCGCGAGGGCGCCCGCCGGGCCGGCTGGGACCGGCGCGACCCGGTACCCCGTTCACAGCGCGAGGGGCGCTGGCTGGTGGGCACCGGAGTGGCCGCCTCGACGTACCCCTCCCCCCGTTTCCCCGGCAACGCGGCCACGATCCGGCTCGCCCCGGACGGCCACTACACGGTCCGGATCGCCGCCGCCGACCTGGGCACCGGCACCTGGACGGCGCTCACCCAGATCGCCGCGGACGCGCTGAGCGTCCCGGTCGGGCAGGTGGAGATGCGGATCGGGGACACGGCGCTGCCGGCCGCTTCGGTCGCCGGGTTCTCGGCGGGCATCAACAGCTGGGGCACCGCGATCTGGGAGGCGGCGGACCGGCTGCGGGCCCGGCTGCAGACCGAGCACGGCGGTATCGCGCCGTCGGAGGGGCTGGAGGTCACCGCGGAGCTGCCCGGCGGCAATCCGGAGGCCGAGCGCTATGCGATGCACAGCTTCGGCGCCCAGTTCGCCGAGGTACGGGTGGACGAGGACACCGGCGAGGTGCGGGTGGCGCGGCTGCTGGGGATGTTCGACGTGGGCCGGGTCATCAACCCCAAGACGGCCCGCTCCCAGCTGATCGGCGGAATGACCCAGGGGATCTCGATGGCGCTGTACGAACACAGCGTGCTGGACCCGCGGTTCGGCCATGTGGTCAACCAGGACTTCGCCCAGTACCACATCGCCTCCGCCGCCGATGTCCACTCGGTCGAGGCCCACTGGGTGGACGAGTCCGATCCGTACACCAACCCCATGGGGGCCAAGGGCCTCGGCGAGGTGGGCATCACGGGCACCGCCGCGGCCATCGCCAACGCCGTGCACCACGCCACCGGTGTCCGGATCCGCGAACTGCCCATCACCCTCGACAAGTTGGTGTCCTAGCCATGCCCGGAGCACCGATCCTGGTGACCGGCGCCGCGGGCAGTATCGGGGCCGTCGGCCGCACCGTGGTGGAGGAGCTGCGCCGCCGCGAACTGCCCGTGCGCGCCATGGTCCACCGGGAGGACGAGCGGGCCGAGGCCCTGCGCGCCACGGGCGCGGAGGTGGTGGCGGGCGATCTGACCCGCGCCCCGGATGTGGCCCGCGTGCTGGACGGCTGCGGGCGGATGTACTTCGGCATGAGCGTCTCACCGAAGTACCTGGAGGCCACGATGACCACGGCGGCGGTCGCCCGCGACTACGCGCGGCTGGACGCGCTGGTCAACATGTCGCAGATGACGGTCTCCCAGATGGACCTCACCAGCACCTCGGAGTCGACGCAGCAGCGGGAGCACTGGCTGGCCGAGCAGGCGCTCAACTGGTCCGGGCTGCCCGTCACCCATCTCCGGCCCACCGTCTTCCTGGAGAATCCGCTCTTCACGACCTTCGTCTACCGCTCCATCGCGGAGGAGAGCACGATCCGGCTGCCGTTCGGCACCGGGCGCACCTCCCCGGTCGCGGCGCGGGACGTCGCCGCGGTGGTGGCGGCGATCCTGGTGGATCCCTCCTCGCACATCGGCAGGACCTACCATCTGACCGGCCCGGCCTCGGTCGACATGACCACCATGGCCAAGGAGTTCGCCGACGCGCTCGGCCGGCCGGTCTCTTATGTGGACGTCTCCTACGAGGCCTGGGTCAACCACGACCTGACGGCGCTGGACCTGCCCGACCACCTCTTCGACCACCTCGCCACAATGGCGCGGCTGCATGCGGAGAACCGCTACGACCGCTGGACCGACGACATCGAGACGATCACGGGAAGGCCCGCGACCGGGGTGCGGGAGTACGTCCGCGAGCACCCCGAGATGTTCACGACATGACGTGGGCGGAACGGAAGCGCGGTGCGAGTACTGCTGGGCATCATCGGCGCCGTCATCGTGCTGGGAATCTTCTCCTCGGTGCTGCGCACCCTGGTCATCCCCCGGCCGACCCCCGCCGGGTTCACCGGGTTCGTCCAGCGCTCGGTCAGCCGGCCTTTCCGCTTCCTGGCCGACCGGCTGCACGGTATCGAGGCGAAGGACCGGGTGCTGGCCCCGGTGGCGCCGGTGTCCATCGTGATCACACTGCTGGGCTGGCTGCTCTCCTTCATGATCGGCTATGGGCTGCTGGAGGCCGGGGTGAGCGGGCTGGACGTCCATGAGGGGATCTACGAGGCCGGGTCCTCGCTCTTCACCCTGGGCTTCGCCAGCAGCCGCCGGGCCAGTCTGACCGCCATCGACTTCTGCGCGGCGGCCACCGGCCCCATCGTGGTCGGTCTGCAGATCGGCTATCTGCCCACCCTCTACAACGCCTATCAGCGCCGCGAGACCCAGGCCACCCTGTTGCAGACCCGGGCGGGCGCCCCGCCGTGGGGCCCGGAGATCCTCGCCCGCTACGCCCAGGTGGGTCTGCTGGACAACATCGGCGACCTCTTCCGCGGCTGGGAGCAGTGGTGCGCCGTGGTGAGCGAGACCCACACCACCTATCCGGTCCTGATCCACTTCCGCTCCCCCAAGGCCGACCGCAACTGGCTGATCGCCCTGCTGGCGGTGCTGGACGCGGCGGCGCTGCGGGCGGCCTTCAACCCCTCGCAGCCACAGGCCCGGACCCGGCTGGTGCTGCGGGCGGGCTTCGTCTGCCTGCGCGACATCGCCGATATGCGCGGCATCCCGTACGACGTGGACCCGCATCCGGACGATCCGGTGCGGCTCGGCTACCAGGACTTCCTGCTCGGGGTGGAGCGAATGCGCGCCCACGGCTATCCGATGGAGCGCACCGTGGAGGAGGCATGGCCGCACTTCCGCGGCTGGCGGGTGAACTACGAGACGCTCGCCTATCGGCTGGCGCGGGACATCGACGCGGTCCCGGCCCCCTGGTCGGGACCGCGCCGCACCACACTGCCCGTCTGGTCCCCGCTGACCCCGGTGGACCGCCGCCCGACGGATTAGCACAATCCCTGGAATACACCCCAGAGGGAGTAAATTTTCCCCATGGGCATGGACGACGCCATCGCCGCACGGATACGCATGATCACCGAGGCGGGTGACGGGCTGAGCGGCCCCGATCTGCTCGGATTCGCGCTCGACCACGCCGTGACGGAGACCGGCGGACTCGGCGGCATGGTGCATCTGCGCGGCCCCGGCGCCCGGTCACTGCTGCTCACGGCGGTGCACGGGCTGATCCGTACGGTCGCCCGGGACTGGGCGGAGGTCGAGCCGGCCGGCGCCAGCGCCCCGGCCCGCGCGATGGCCCAGGGCACACCGGTGTGGGCGCCGGCCCTCGGCGCCGGGGACGGCAGGGGCCCGGCGCTGCCCGCCGGAAGCGGGCTGCTGGCGGTTCCGCTGATCGCGCCGGAGGGGGTCACCGGCGCGCTTTCGGTGCTGATGATCCCGGCCGAGCGGCCCGCGCCGGAGCGGTGGGCAGCCGTCGAGGCGCTGGCCGCGTGGGCCGCCCCGCGGCTGCGGGAAGACCCTCCCGACCAGGACCAGGACCAGGACCAGGACCGGGACGGCACCGGCGCTTTGCTGGCGGACGACCAGGTGAGCCAGGCGCTCTGGCATATGAGCGACGCGTTCTTCGCGGTCGACGGCGACTGGCGCATCACCTTCGTCAACGGCGAGGCGGAGCGGCTGCTCGGCACCGCTCGGACGACTCTCGGCCGGACGCTGTGGGACGCCTTCGCGCGGCTGAGCGTCGACGAAGCGGAACCGGGCCTGCGGAGCCGCTACCGGCGGGCCGCCGAGAGCGGCACCCCGGTCGGGTTCGAGGTGCGCTGGCCCACCAATCAGCGCTGGTACTCCATGCGGCTGGTCCCGGTGCCGAACGGGCTCACGGTCTACGCCGCCGATATCACCGCGAGCCGGGCGCGGGAGGCGGAGCGGGCCGCGGCCGAGCGCGCGGCGGCCGAGCGCACCGCGCGGATCGGCGAGCTGACCGACGCCCTCGCGCAGGCGCTGACGATGCGCGACGTGGTGAACGCCATCGCCGACCGGGTGCTGCCGCCGTTCGGCGCCTCGGGGATCGTGGTGCAGCTCATCGAGGGCAGCGTGATCCGGATCGCCGGGGCCGTCGGCTATCCGCAGCCCTTCCTGGAGTCGATCGACGGGGCCTCGATCCATGATGTGTCGCCGGTCGCGGAGGTGTACCAGACCGGGGCGCCGGCCTTCGTCGAGTCGGCCGAGGAGTACACCGCGCGCTATCCCACCATGGCCGGGCGGCCCGCCGCGGCGCGGAAGCAGGCATGGGCCTTTCTGCCGTTGATCGTCTCCGGCCGGAACGTCGGTTGCTCGGTGGTCGCCTTCGCCGAGCCGCGCCGGCTCGACGCGGAGGAGCGGGCCCTGCTCACCGCGCTCAGCGGACTGATGGGGCAGGCCATCGAGCGCGCCCGGCTGTACGACTTGGAGCACACCCGGGCCAAGGAGCTCCAGCGGGGGCTGCTGCCGCGTGCTCTGCCGTCGCTGTCCTCGGTCACCACCGCCGCACGCTATCTGCCCGCCAGCGAGGGCATCGACGTGGGCGGTGACTGGTACGACGTGATCCCGCTGTCCGGCGCCCGGGTGGCCCTGGTCATCGGCGATGTGATGGGTCACGGGCTGTCCGAGGCGGCCACCATGGGCCGGCTGCGCACCGCCGTGAACACCCTGGCCGAACTGGAGTTTCCGCCCGCCGAGTTGCTCACCCGCCTCAACGACGTGGTGAGCGAGCTGGGCGACAACCTCTACGCGACCTGCCTGTACGCCGTGTACGACCCGGTCGGCGCCACCTGCGTCTTCTCCAGCGCCGGACATCCACCCCCGGCCGTCGTACGCCCCGGCCACCCGGTCCGCTTCGCCGGCGGCGCCCCCGATCCACCGCTGGGCGCGGCCCAGCCGCCGTTCGAGACCACCGAAATGAGTCTGGAGGAGGGCAGTCTGCTGGTGCTGTACACCGACGGTCTGGTGGAATCCGCCGCCCGGGACATCGACCGCGGGATGCGGCACCTGGCGAGCGCGCTGTCCAGCGCGGCCCGCGCACCCGGCCCGGGGGACGCCCGGCGCGACGGAGACCGGGGCGAGAACGCGTCGCTGGAGCGGCTGTGCGACGAGGTGCTGGCCGAGTTGCTGCCGGAGAAGCAGCTCACCGCCGATGACGCGGCACTGCTCATCGCCCGCACCCATGCGCTCGCCCCCGACCACATCGCCGTATGGCCGCTGTCCGAGGGGCCGATCGCCGCGGGCGAGGCGCGCGATCACGTCCGGGACCAGCTGATCCGCTGGGAGCTGGCTCCGCTCACCCCCACCGCGGAGCTGCTGGTCAGCGAGTTGGTCGCGAACGCGATCCGGCACGGCAGGGGCCCGATCGAGCTGCGGCTGCTGCGCGGCGAGGGGCTGATCTGCGAGGTGACCGACGGCTCCTTGACCACCCCCCGGATCCGCCATGCCGCGGAGACCGACGAGGGCGGGCGCGGGCTCCAGCTGGTCTCGGCCCTCTCCCAGCGCTGGGGTACCCGCTACACGCCCACCGGCAAGTGCATCTGGACCGAACAGCCACTCCCCTGACCCCCGGCGGAAGACAGACACCCCGCGGAAGGCAGACACTCCGCGGAAGGCAGACACCCCGCGGAAGGCAGCGGTGTGCGTCGCGCTTCAGCCGGCCCAGACCCCGCCCCGCGCGGCCTGCCGCGCGTAGTCCGCGAAGTCCCCGGGCCCGCGCCCCAGGACGCGCCGGACGTCGTCCGTCAGATGCGCGTTGCGCCCGTCCAGCAAGGTGGCGAACAGCTCGGTCAGAAACGCCCCCAGCTCGTCCGGCAGCCCGTGGTCGCGCACCAGCGCGGTCCCGTAACTCTCGGCGGAGACCGGCACATAGCGCACCGCGCGGCCCGTCGCCCCGGCGATCTCCGCGGCCGCCTCGGCGAAGGTCAGCAGCCTCGGCCCGGTGATCTCGTACGTCCGGTCTCCGGGTCCGTCCCCGGTCAGCGCCGCGACCGCGACCTCGGCGATGTCGTCGGCGTCCACGAAGGGCTCCTTGACGTCCCCGGCCGGAAAGACGATCTCACCGTCGAGCACCCCGGCGCGCAGAATGCCCTCGTCGAAGTTCTGGAAGAACCAACTCGCCCGCAGCACGGTCGCCGCCACGCCGGGCACCCGCACCGCTTCCTCGGCGGGCAGCGCCGCCTCCACGCCCCGGGCGGAGAGCAGCACCAGCCGCCGGGTGCCGCGCTCGGCCGCCCGTTGGGCGAAGGCGCGGAGGGTGGTCGCAGCGCCCGGGTCGCAGACATCCGGGTAGTAGGCGATGTACGCGGCGGCGGCGCCGTCCAGCGCGGGCTCCCAGGTTCGCGGGTCCTCCCAGTCGAACGGCGTCTCACCGGACCGGGAGCCGATCCGTACCGGGTGTCCGGCCCGGCTCAGCCGGTCCGCGACCCGGCGGCCGGTCTTGCCGGTGCCGCCGAGTACCAGGACGGTCGTGCGCCCTGTGGGCTGTGATCGCGTGGGCTGCGTTTCCGTGGCCTCTGTTTGCGTGGGCTGTGTCGTCATACGGCCAGTCAACTCGCGGGCGGTGAGACGGGCCATGGCCGAGAGGCTCCGCCGCATGCGCGAGCGTCTACGCTGTGCGCCATGGACGCGCTGGCGAGTCTGCTGGACGGCCCGCGGGCCCGGGGGGCCTTCCTGCTGCGGGTCGTGATGGAGCCGCCCTGGGCGGTGCGGATCGAGGACCGGGCCCCGCTGTGTGTGATGACCATGGCGCGCGGCGAGGCGTGGGTGGTACCGGACACGGGCGAGGCGGTGCGGCTGCGCCCGGGGGACGTGGCGATCGCGCGCGGCCCCGATCCGTACACGGTGGCCGACGACCCCGCGACCGCGCCGCAGGCGTGGATCCTCCCCGGTGAGGTGTGCCGCACGGCGGACGGCGTCGATCTGGCCGAGGCGATGGCGCTGGGGGTGCGCACCTGGGGCAACAGCCCGGACGGCGCGGCCACGATGCTCATCGGCAGCTATCTGCTGGACGGCGAGATCAGCGGGCGGCTGCTGGACGCGCTGCCCCCGCTGCTGGCGCTGGACGGCGGGATGTGGGACTGCCCCCTGATGCCCTGGCTCGGCGAGGAGATCGTCAAGGACGAGCCCGGGCAGGAGGCGGTCCTGGACCGGCTGCTGGATCTGCTGCTGATCTCCATGCTGCGGGCCTGGTTCTCCCGGCCGGAGGCCCGGGCGCCTGGCTGGTACCGGGCGCTGGGCGACCCGGTGGTGGGCCGTGCCCTGCGGCTGCTGCAGAACAACCCGGCCCATCCGTGGACAGTGGCCGGGCTCGCCGCCGAGACGGGTGTGTCGCGGGCGGCGCTGGCCCGCCGCTTCACCGCGCTGGTGGGCGAGCCGCCCATGGCGTATCTGACCGGCTGGCGGCTGGCGCTCGCGGCGGATCTGCTCCGGGATCCGGAGCACACCCTATCGGCGGTGGCCCGGCGGGTCGGCTACGGCAGCGCGTTCGCCCTCAGCGCCGCCTTCAAGCGCGAGCGCGGCCTGAGCCCGCGGGCACACCGCGCATCGGCATTGAGCGTGGCCGACGCTCCGGGCGGCAAAAGCTGACTCTTCGGCATGTGCCGGAGCTGCCGCGCGGCCTGGTCCCGGTCCCCGACGGCGACGGCGAGTCCGCGCCACGCGGCTGATTCCCCGTCGCATGGGGCGTCTCAGCCCGCGGGCGCGCCGCGCCGCGGCATGCGGCTGACCGGCGGCACCCGCAGACAGCCGTCCGGGCCGCAGGTGGTGGTGCGGTCGTAGAGGTCCATCAGACGGCGGGCGCCGCGGGCGATGTCGTAGCGGTCGACGGCGTCCGGGACCGGGAAGCGCAGGGGGCCCTGGGCGGCCTGCGCGCGCAGGGCGGCGGCGAGGGCGGCCGGGCCGGAGGCGATGCGGCGGGCGCCGGGCGCGGCACCGTCGGGGAGTTCGTCGAGGGCGGGGCAGACGGTGTGCAGCACCGGCAGCCCGGCCGCGAGCCCCTCCAGTGCGGCGAGGCCGAACGCCTCCTCGGCGGACGGCGAGACCAGGACGTCCATGGCGGCCAGCAGCGCGGGCAGCCCCGCGGGCCGGTCGTCGGCCGGGGCCACCGCGCCGTCGCGCTCCCCCAGCAGCCGGACCCGGTCGGCCACGCCGAGCCGGGCGGCCAGGTCCTCCAGGGCGGGGCGCTCGGGGCCCTCGCCGACCAGCAGCAGCCGGGCGTCCGGCACCTCGGCGACGGCCCGCACCGCCGTGTCGAATCGCTTGTCCGCCACCAGTCGGCCCACCCCGCCGACCACGAAGGCCCGGTCGGGGATGCCGAGTCGGGCGCGGGCGGCCGCCCGCGCGGTCGGCTCGAAGCGGAAGTGGCGGGCGTCGATCCCGTTGGGCACCAGATGGATCCGGCGGTTGGGCACGCCCCAGTCGCGCAGCCGGTCGGCCACGGCGGCCGAGACGGCGACGGTCGCCGAGCCCAGCCGCTCGGCGGCGAGATAGCGGGCGCGGAGGGCGGCGTTGAGCGGACGGCCGTCGATCCGCCGCTCGCCCAGGCCGTGTTCGGTGGCGATCACCGCCCGCACCCCGGCCAGCCGGGCGGCGATCCGGCCGAGCACACACGCCCGGTACAGATGGGTGTGCACCAGGTCGTAGCCGCCGGACCGGATGATCCGCACCAGCCTGGGCACGGTGGTGAGCTGCCGCTCGCGCCCGCCGCCCAGGGGCAGATGGGTGACCGGGATGCCGTCCGCGCGGATGCCGTGCGCGGTGGCGCCGGGGCCCGAGAGGGCGATGACGTCACAGCGCACCGGCATATGGCGCAGCAGCAGCCGCAGTTGCTGTTCGGCTCCTCCGGCCCCGAGGCGGGAGATGATGTGCAGGACTCTCATCGGGCGACTGCGCCCCATCCTCCGTATTCCGATGGGCTTCGATCGGTGCCGACCCTGCCAGACGGCGGGATGTAAATCACGTAAGACGCGCGCCGCTGGGCCGTCGGAGTGGATGCCTTACGGACCGTCGACAAAGGCGCGCCGAATATCCGATGTACACGCTCATGACCCATGGGATTGTTACCTTCTCATCTCGCGCGATGACCTGAAGAATATGGCCCGTATGGGTCATCGTGGCGCGATATTCGGTTCGAGCCAGCCCCGCGGGAGTGCCCAGATGTCTGCACCGACCCCCGTCAGAGATTCCCCCCGGAAAACCACCGCACGCGCCGTAGCCGGGCCGCCGCCCGCGCGTACCGCGTCGGATTCCCGCGTCCCGCACCACCGTCCCGCCCCGGTGTACGAGTACAAGCGGTACAGCGAACTGGCGGGCCCGCTGACCAAGGCCCCCGCGGACCGCCCCTACCGGGTGCGCTGCCGGAGCCTGCTGGCGCAGGAGCCGCACCGGATCCGTGCCGCGCTGCTGCTGTGCGCGGCGCCGATGTGCTCGGCGGTGCTGCTGCTGTGGCTGCTCCACCCCGACCACTGGGTGCAGCGCGACTACGCGCCGGGGTGGCAGCGGGCGGCGGACCTGGCGATGCTGGTCTCGATCGCGCTGATCGAGGGGTTTCGCCTGTTCACGGTCGTCTCCAACGCCCATGCCACGCTGGTGGCGCGGGATCCGGTGCCGGTGGTGGCCGAGCCGGGGACCCGGGTGGCGTTCCTGACCAGCTTCGTGCCCGGCAAGGAGCCGATCGCGATGGTCCGGGCCACGCTGGAGGGGGCGGTGCGGATCCGGCACACCGGGCCGCTGGACGTCTGGCTGCTCGACGAGGGGGACGACGACGAGGTCAAGGCGCTGTGCAAGCGGCTGGGCGTACGGCACTTCTCGCGCAAGGGCATCGAGAAGTGGAACCAGCCGAAGGGCGCTTTCCGGGCGCGGACCAAGCACGGGAATTACAACGCCTGGCTGGACGCGCACGGCGACGGTTATGAATTCATGGCGTGTGTGGACACCGACCATGTGCCGCTGCCCAACTTCCTGGAGCGCATGCTGGGTTACTTCCGGGATCCGGATATCGCCTTCGTGGTCGGCCCGCAGGTCTACGGGAATTACGACACCCCGGTCACCAAGGCCGCCGAAAGCCAGCAGTTCCTTTTCCACGCACTGATCCAGCGGGCCGGAAACGCCTATGGCGGCCCGATGTTCGTGGGCACCAACAACGCGGTGCGGATCAGCGCGCTGCGCTCGATCGGCGGTCTGTACGACTCGATCACCGAGGACATGGCCACCGGATTCGAGCTGCACCGCCACCGCAACCCGGCGACCCGGAAGAAGTGGCGCTCGGTCTACACCCCCGATGTGCTCGCGGTCGGCGAGGGGCCGAGCACCTGGACGGACTTCTTCACCCAGCAGATGCGGTGGAGCCGCGGCACCTACGAAACCGTGCTCAAGCAGTTCTGGAAGGGGCCGTTCACCCTGTCGCCGGGCAAGCTGCTGAACTACTCGCTGATGATCGCGTACTACCCGATGACCGCGGTCAACTGGCTCCTCTCCGCGCTGTCCTGCGCGCTGTTCCTGGTGCTGGGCGCCGCCGGGATCCACATCCCGGCCGAGATGTGGATGATGCTCTACAGCGACGCGGCGATGCTGCAGATCGGGCTGTACGTCTGGAACCGGCGGCACAATGTCTCCCCGCACGAGCCGGAGGGCTCCGGCGGGCTGGCCGGGATGCTGCTCTCGGCGCTGTCCGCCCCGATCTACGCCAAGTCGCTGTGCGACGCGGTGCTGCGGCGCACCAGCCGGTTCGTGGTCACGCCCAAGGGCGACTCGTCCAGCCCCGACCGGCTCTCCACGTTCCGTATCCATCTGCTGTGGGCGGGGGTGTTCGGCTCCTCGCTGGTCGGCTCGTTCTTCCTGGGTCACACCCATGCGGTGATGCGGGTCTGGGCGGTGCTCGCCCTGGCCCTGTGTCTGGCTCCGGTGGCGATCTGGTCGGTGGGGCTGCTGCACCGCGACCGGAAGCGTCCGGCGCGTGGCACGGTGCCGACGGCGCGCGACGCGGCCAGCCCCTGCGCGACACCGAAGGACAAGGAGAAGGGCGGGGACAGGGAGAAGGCCCCGGTCTGCGCGCTGTGACCGGCGGCTCGGGTCCGTTGAGCCCTGAGCGGATCGGCGGAAGTCGGCTGCGGTTCGAAAGGCGCCCCGAAGGGGCGCGGGGCTGTGTCGATGTGCGGCTCCGCCGCGGCTGTGGCAATATGCGGCTCCGCCGCGTGGGCGACCGGCCACGACGGCGCCGCGGAGATCCGTCAGAAGGACCCTAGTGGCGGTGGGGGGCGTTACGGGCCAGGTCGAGGGCGTACTTGGTCCACCAGTGGCCCGCCGGAGGGCCGCCGTTGCAGGTGCCGTCGGACTCCCCCGGCCGTTTGATCCACAGATAGGCGTCCACGAGGGGGTCCCCGGTGTGGGTGCTGGGCGGCTCGCCCAGCGCCCGCCCCGGCGGGTTGCACCAGGAGTCCCGGGCCCGGACGCCGTGCCGGGCCGCGCCGTGGGCCCGCAGCGGGCCGTTGCCGTTGCGGCTGGTGTCGATGATGAAGTGGGCCTTGTCGAGGGCGGTGGACAGCCGATGGCCGTACGCCTTGGTGCGGCGGGTCGGTTGGAAGTTGGAGACGTTCAGCGCGAAGCCGTCCGCCTGCTCGATACCGGCCTCGCGCAGCGGCCGCACCAGCCGGGCGGGATTCTTGATCCAGCTCGGGTTCCCCGCGTCCAGGTACACCTTGACGTGGGGCAGCGCGGCGAACAGGGCGACCGCGTCGCGGAGCATCTCCAGCCGGGCCTTGCGCAGCCCGCGCGGCACACAGCGGTCGACCAGCTGGGCCACCGCGTCGGGCTCCAGGACGACGATCGCCTTGCGATCGCCGATGCCGAGGGTGAACTGCTCAATCCACCTCCGGTAGGCCGTGCGGCTCCGCGCGCCGCCCGCCGAGTACCGCCCACAGTCGCGGTACGGGATGTGATAGGCCACCAGAACCGGGGTGGACCCGGTCCGCGCCGCCGATTCGGTGATGGAGCGGGCCCGTTCCCGGGGCGGCGCGGGGCCGAACCATTCCGCGACCGGCTGCTGGGCGATCTGCCGGATGAGCGCGGCGTCGCCGTTCTTTCCCTCGTGTTCTCGTTCATGAGCCTGCCGGGCGGCGGGGCTGTCCGGGTTCACCCAGAGCCCGCCGCGCCGCAGCGGGGACTCGAACAGGCGGCATCCACTCAGCGGAAGCATCACCGCGAGGCAAACGGCGGCATGCAGCCAAAGCCGCATAACGGTTGTTCTTGCACCTTTCTCTGGCATGCGACGCATCATGGCACCGCGTGTCACGGGTTCAGCGGACGCGGCGTTCGTGGCCACCGGTTTGGGGCCCCGCGCCCCGGTCCGGGTGGCCGTGCGGCCGTCCCGGGCATCCCCGGCGTGCTCGGCGCTCCCGCCCGCCTTCAGCGCTCTCGGCGCTCCCGCGCGTCCTCGTCCGTACGCCACAGGGGGTGCTCCCGGGCCGCCCACGCCCGCTCGACCCGGCCCGTGCGCATCCCGCGCCGGGCCTCCGGATCGGCGAGCGCCTTGCCGATGTGGCCGAGCAGGACGATGCCGATGGCCAGCGCCAGCCAGTCGTGGACGAAGGTGGCGCTGGTGCGCCACACCAGCGGGGCCAGACCGGTGAACCACATCAGCAGCCCGGTGCCCGCCATCACCAGCACCGCGCCCGCGATGTACCCCGCGTACAGCTTCTGCCCGGCGTTGAACTTCCCCGCCGGGCGCTCCTGGGGCCGGTGGTCGCGCCGCAGCGCCGCGCGCAGCCAGCGGCGGTCGTGCGGGCCGAAGCGGTTGAGGCGGGTGAGATCGGCGCGGAAGGCGCGGGAGACGAGGCCGAGCAGGGCCGGGAGGGGCGTCAGGATGCCGGTCCACTCATGGACGGTGACGACGAGCGCGCGGCGGCCGACGAGTTCGGCGAGCGCGGGCAGATAGAGACAGGCCGCGCTGACCACACACGCGCCCAGCAGGAGGGCCGTGATGCGGTGGATCCAGCGCTCGGCGGGGCTGAACCGGAGCACCCGGGACCCGCCGTCCCGCTCCCCGGACCGGGGCGGAGGGGCCGTCGTCCGCTCAGGCGGTGGGGTCATCGTCGCGTCCGTTCGACCTGCCGACCCAGGCGTCGACGTCATAGCCCCGCTCCTCCCAATAGCCGGGCCGCACCTCATCGGTGACGGTTATACCGGAGAGCCATTTCGCCGACTTGTAGAAGTACATCGGCGCCACATACAGCCGCACCGGCCCGCCGTGGGAGTGGCCGAGCGGCTTGTCCCGCAGCTTCAGCGTGACCAGCACGTCCGGGCGCCGCGCCTGATCGAGGGTCAGGCTCTCGCTGTACGCGCCGTCGAAGCAGGTGAAGCGGACCGCCTTGGCGTCTCGGCGCACCCCGGCGGCGTCGAGCAGCGTCGACAGCCGCACCCCCTCGAACGGGGTCCCGGGCACCCGCCAGCCGGTGACGCACTGGACATCGCGCACCAGGCGGGTCTGCGGCAGCGCGCGCAGATCGGCGAGGCGGTACGCGCCGGGCTTGTCGACGAGTCCGTCGACGGTGAGGCGGTAGCTGTCGGCGTCCTTGTGGGGCACGGAGGAGGTGACGGAGTAGTAGCGGAAGCCGCCGCCGTTGGGGAGGAGTCCGGTCACCCCCGTCGGGTCCTTGTCGGCCACCGCGCCCAGGGCGGTCTCCAGCCTGCCCTGGAGCCAGGGGGCCGCGGCCATCGCGCCCGCGCCGAGGCCCAGCATGCCGAGGACGAGGCGCCGGCCGACGGGCGTGCCGTCGCCGTCCGGTCCGGCACCGGTGTTGGGGTCCATGGATCGATGAGAGCACCGGGCGGGGGTGGTGCGCCATCTCCCGCCGGGATTCGTCAGACTTCGGTAAGACTCCGGGGGCGAGCGGCGTACGAGGGGTTACGCCACTACCGTCTACCCCACCGCCTCGGCCGCCGCCCGGCCCGCCGTACGGCCCGAGAAGAGGCAGCCGCCCAGGAAGGTGCCCTCCAGGGAGCGGTAGCCGTGCACTCCCCCGCCGCCGAAGCCCGCCGCCTCCCCGGCCGCGTAGACGCCGGGCAGCGGTTCGCCGCCCTCGGTCAGGACGCGGGAGGAGAGGTCCGTCTCCAGGCCGCCGAGCGTCTTGCGGGTCAGGATGTGCAGCCGCACGGCGATCAGCGGACCCGCCTTGGGGTCGAGGATGCGGTGCGGGGCGGCGGTGCGGATGAGCCGGTCGGCGATGTACTTGCGGGTCCCGCGCAGGGCGGTGACCTGGAGGTCCTTGGTGTAGGGGTTGGCGATCTCGCGATCCCGGGCGACGATCTCCCGCCGCAGTTCGGCCTCGTCGATGAGCGGCTCCTTGGTGAGCTCGTTCATCCGCCGGACCAGCGCCGGCAGCGACCGCTCGACGATGAAGTCCGCACCGTGGTCCATGAACGCCTGGACCGGGCCCGGCGCCCCGGCCCGCCCGCGGCCGATCACATCGCGGACGCTCTTGCCGGTGAGGTCCGGGTTCTGCTCGGAGCCGGAGAGCGCGAACTCCTTCTCGATGATCTTCCGCGTGAGCACGAACCAGGTGTAGTCGTGGCCGGTCCGCATGATGTGCTCGAGCGTGCCGAGGGTGTCGAAGCCGGGGAACAGCGGCACCGGCAACCGCTTGCCGCGCGCGTCGAACCACAGGGAGGACGGGCCGGGCAGGATGCGGATGCCGTGCCGGGGCCAGATGGGGTTCCAGTTCTGGATGCCCTCGGTGTAGTGCCACATCCGGTCGCGGTTGATGATCCGTCCGCCGGCCCCCTCGGCGATGCCGAGCATATGGCCGTCCACATGGGCCGGGACCCCGGAGATCATCCGCTCGGGCGGGGAGCCGAGCCGCTCGGGCCAGTTGGCGCGGACGAGGTCGTGGTTGCCGCCGATGCCGCCGGAGGTGACGATCACGGCCTGGGCGCGCAGTTCGAAGGCGCCGGTGACCTCGCGGCCGCTGGGCGAGCCGCGCTCGGCCTGGCTGGGCTCCAGGATGTCGCCGGTGACGGTGTCGACCGTGCCCGCGCTGCGGGCCAGCCCCGTCACCCGGTGCCGGAAGCGCAGCTCGACCAGGCCGCGGGCGACGGCCGCCCGCACCCGCCGCTCGAAGGGGGCCACGATGCCGGGTCCGGTGCCCCAGGTGATGTGGAAGCGGGGCACGGAGTTGCCGTGCCCGGTCGCGTCGTAGCCGCCGCGCTCGGCCCAGCCGACCAGCGGGAACAGCCGCAGCCCCTGGGCGTGCAGCCAGGACCGCTTCTCGCCCGCCGCGAAGTCCACGTACGCCTCGGCCCAGCGGCGCGGCCAGTGGTCCTCCTCGCGGTCGAACCCGGCCGTGCCCAGCCAGTCCTGCCAGGCGAGTTCGTGGCTGTCGCGGATGCGCAGGCGGCGCTGCTCCGGTGAGTCGACGAGGAAGAGGCCGCCGAAGGACCAGTGGGCCTGGCCGCCGAGCGACTGCTCGGGCTCCTGGTCGAGCAGGATCACCTTACGGCCGGCGTCGGCCAGTTCGGCGGTGGCCGCGAGGCCCGCGAGCCCCGCGCCGACCACGATCACATCCGCGTCGTACGCCATGGTGTGGTGTCCCGTTCTCGTGAGCCCGCGGACGCCCGCCGGCGGCGTGCCGACGGCGTCATGACCGCGATCCTGCCTACCGGCCAGTACGGCGTCAACCCGGGTGTGGGAGCGGTTTCCGACCGCCGTCGGCCCCGTGCCGAATGGCCAACTCCCTCCGCGCAACCTGGGCGTGGAACAAAAGGTCACATTCGTTCACCGACATTGGACAGGGTTCGGCCAAACGGGCATCATCATCGACCATGGCTGACCGCTCCGTTGAGCACTCAGGGCCGAGGCCCGATGTCGAACGTCGTGTGGTGAACCCGACGCTCATCACGCCCGGCCCGCAGCCCCTCGAAGCCGGGCCGCCCGCGGACGAGGCACAGGTGCTCCGCGGCGAGGTGATCGGGCCCCGGCACGCCCGCCGCCGCCCGGTGGACAACCGGCGCAAGGCGGCCGCCGGGGCGATCCTGCTGTCGGCCACCGGCGCGGCCACCGCGCTCTTCATGCTCATGGGCAAGGACGCCCGTCAGGCGACGGCCGCCTCCGGCCACGACAGCTCGACGGCCGCGCCGGACGAGCCCGAGAGCCACGCCGTCCCGTACGCCGAGGCGGCGAAGGGCGAGACCCCGCTGCGCGGCGCCCGCGCCGAGAAGCCCAAGCCGCAGCCACCGGCCGCCGCCCAGCCGACGGCCCAGGCCCCGACGGGCGACTCCGCGCCGGACAAGCCCGCGGCGGCGTCGTCGTCCGGCAAGGGCCGCTCCACCCCGTCCTGGCCGGGCTGGTCGTCCCGGGGACCCGGGCAGTACGACGACTGGCAGGACGCGGTGGAGGCGTTCGACAGCTGGGCCGAGCAGCAGGCCAGGCAGCGCGGCCAGGACGGCGGCTCCGGGCCGTACGGGCCGGGTCAAGGCCAGGGGCAGGGCGGCGGGCACGGGAACGGCGGCGGAAACGGCTACGGCGGCGGGAACGGCTATGGGGGCGAGTACGGGGGCGGCTACGGCGGTGGCCACCGGCGCTGATCGCGCCCCCGATCTGCTTGTATGGCGGTATGCCTGATCAGGAACCGCTTTCCGCCGACGAACTGCTGGACATCGTGGACGAGCGGGATCGCGTGGTGGGCCAGGCCCGACGCGGTGACGCGATGGCCCACCGGCTCCGCCACCGCTGCGTCTTCATCCAGGCGCGGGACGCCCAGGGCCGGATCTTCGTCCATCGCCGCACCGCCGAGAAGCTGGTCTTCCCCTCGCTGTACGACATGTTCGTCGGCGGGGTCGTCGGCGCGGGCGAGGGCTACGACGAGGCGGCGCTGCGCGAGGCGGAGGAGGAGCTGGGGGTGCGGGGGCTGCCCGCGCCCGTACCGCTGTTCTCGTTCCTCTACGAGACACCCGAGCACACGTGGTGGAGCCGGGTCTACGAAGTGCGCTGCGAGCTGCCGGTCGATCCGCAGACCGAGGAGGTCGCCTGGCACACCTTTCTCACCGAGGAGGAGCTGACGCGGCGGCTGCCGGAGTGGGAGTGGGTGCCGGACGGGTGGGAGGCGTACCGGCGGCTGGTGGAGTGGCGCCGTGAGAAGGTCGAAAGGTGACGGATTCTTCCGGGCCCTCGGAGCCTTCCCGCCACACCGAGCCGCGTGACGGTGGCCGCCCCTCACCGGTCTCGGACGTCCGGCTGTGGTTCGCGCCGGAGCGGCTGCGGGAGGAGGGCGACACCCCCGACTACCGCTTCTCGCTCGCCAACGAACGGACCTTCCTGGCGTGGCTGCGCACCGCGATGGCCCTGGTGGGCGGCGGGTTCGCGGTCGACCAGTTCCTCCCGGAGACCGGCCGCCCGCTACGGCTCGCGCTGGCGCTCATGCTGCTGGCGGCGGGCGCGCTGTGCGCCCTGCGGGCCATCAGCCACTGGGTCCGCTGCGAGCGGGCCATGCGGCGCGGCGAGGACCTGCCGACGTCCCGCTTCCCGATCGTGCTGGGGCTCGCGGTCGGGGTGGTCGCACTGCTGATGGTGATCGTGGCCGCCTTCGGGTGGGGCGGGTGCTGTCTCTTATACACAACTGACGCTGCCGACGACGGTCTCCGTGTAG
>NZ_JAAAYH010000780.1:0-1872 GCF_018035285.1 Streptomyces sp. MK37H
CACTCCCGGCCGACGCGACCTCGACGAACGCACCGATTTCTCCATCAATCCGCTCTACGGCGAGGCCAATCCGGTCAGCGGAATGACCGGCAGGCCCCCGCGCCGCTGCCTCCCGGACGAGCCGATGGCGCCCACGACGGCGTATCAGTTCGTCCATGACGAGCTGATGCTGGACGGCAACGCCCGCCAGAATCTCGCCACGTTCGTCACCACGTGGATGGAGCCGCAGGCGGGCAGGCTGATGTCCGACTGCCTCCCCAAGAACATGATCGACAAGGATGAGTATCCGCGCACCGCCGAACTGGAGCGGCGGTGCGTGACGATGCTCGGCCATCTGTGGCACGCCCCCGACCCGGACGCGGTCGTGGGCTGCTCCACCACCGGGTCGAGCGAGGCGTGCATGCTGGCCGGAATGGCCTTCAAGCGGCGCTGGGCCAAGCGGAACCCGGTGAGCTATCCGGCCACCGCCCGGCCCAATCTGGTCATGGGCACCAATGTCCAGGTGTGCTGGGAGAAGTTCTGCAACTTCTGGGAGGTGGAGGCGCGGCAGGTGCCCATGGAGGGCGACCGGTTCCACCTCGATCCCCAGGCCGCCGCCGGGCTGTGCGACGAGAACACCATCGGGGTCGTCGCGATCCTCGGCTCCACCTTCGACGGTTCCTATGAACCCGTCGCCGAGGTGTGCCGGGCGCTGGACGACCTCCAGGAGCGCACGGGCCTGGACATCCCGGTGCATGTGGACGGCGCCTCGGGCGCGATGGTCGCACCGTTCCTCGACCCGGACCTGGTGTGGGACTTCCAGCTGCCGCGGGTCGCCTCCATCAACACCTCGGGCCACAAGTACGGCCTGGTCTACCCCGGGGTGGGGTGGGCGCTGTGGCGTACGGCGGACGCGCTGCCCAAGGAGCTGGTCTTCCGCGTCGACTACCTCGGCGGCGACATGCCCACGTTCTCGCTCAACTTCTCCCGCCCCGGCTCCCAGGTGGCCGCCCAGTACTACACCTTCGTACGGCTGGGCCGGGAGGGCTACCGCGCCGTCCAGCAGCAGACTCGCGATGTGGCGCGCTCGCTCGCCGAGCGGATCGAGGCGTTCGGGGACTTCACCATGCTCAGCCGCGGCGATCAGCTGCCGGTGTTCGCGTTCACCACCGCGGAGGGGATCCGCAACTTCGACGTCTACGACATCTCCCGGCGGCTGCGCGAACGCGGCTGGCTGGTGCCCGCGTACACCTTCCCGCCCAACCGGGAGGACCTGTCCGTACTGCGGGTGGTGTGCCGCAACGGCTTCTCGGAGGACCTCGCCGATCTCTTCCTGGCCGACCTGGGGTCACTGCTGCCGGAACTCCGGTCACAGCCCGCGCCCATGGGGAAGGTCGTCAAGGCGTTCCACCACTGAGCCCGGTTTCTCCGGTCCCGGGGGCGACGGCGGTCAGCGCGTCCGGGCCGGGGACCGGAGCAGCTCGGCCCGGCGCCGGACCGCCTCCAGCGCACCGGGTCTGCGGCCGGGCACCCGGCCCCGCAACTCGATCAGCAGCGGGGCGAGGGCACCGGCCCTGGCCCGGTCCGCCACGAACTGCCACTGGTGGTGCGCCCGGTCCACGGCCCCCTCGACCTCGGGGTGCTCGGCCGGTTCCCCGTTGCCCAGCCGCGCGTCGGCCACCGCGAGCCACAGCTCGCAGGCGCGGGCCGGGTCCCCGGCGATACGGGAGAGGTCGGCGCGGACCTCCAGCCAGTGGATCGCCTCGTCGGACCGGGGACCGGCCGTCCGGAGCGCCTCCTGCTCCCAGGCGGCCGCCATCGAGGCCGCCTCGCTGTGCCGCCCCGAGTTGGCCGCCTCGAATATCGCCGCGTGCGTCGAGGCGAGCGGATCGG
>NZ_JAAAYH010000781.1:0-1861 GCF_018035285.1 Streptomyces sp. MK37H
AGCCGTTCGCCGTACCGCGCGAGGGCCTCCGCGACGCTCGGGTCCGCCCTCGAGGCCAGCGCGCCCAGCCGTCCGGAGACGGCGGTCAGCGAGCCGGTCCGGCTCGCCAGCACGTCCAGATGGTGCTCGACGGGATCGCGGCCGTCGCGCGGTCCGGTCGTCTCCAGGATCTGGCCGGTGACCTGCCGCCGGAACGCCTGGGCCTGGATACGTACGGCCTCCGGCCCCAGGTCGGCCAGGATGTGCGAGGCGCGGGCGAAGAGGAAGTCGCCGGTGAGCACCGCCACCGTGTTGTCCCAGTTGGCGTCCGGGCGCGGGGCGTCGCGCCGTACGGCCGCCTCGTCCCGGACGTCGTCGTGGTAGTGGATGGCCAGATGGGTCAGTTCGACGACCACGGCGGCGGGCACCACGCCCGGGGAGCCGGGGTCGCCGAACCGCGCCGCCAGCAGCACCAGCAGCGGCCGGAGCCGTCGCCCGGCCGTGCGCGTCAGCTCCCGCGCGGCCTCGGTGATGAACGGCACATCGCTCTTGGTGGCCCGCAACAGGCCCTCTTCCACCGCCGCTTGGCCGGCCCGGAGGCCGTCCGCCAGCGCGTGGTCCCGCACGGTCGGCTGCATGGACAGAAATGTCTCATATGTCGTCAGTGGCGGGCTTGAGGGCGTGTCGTCGGTGAGTGGTTTCAGGACGGGACGTCAGCGGGGGTCTCGGGGCGACTGATCAGGAGTCCGGCGCGGCCGGGATCCTGGCCCGGATGCGACTTCCCTGCCCGGGGCGGCTGTCCACGTTCAGCGTGCCGCCCACCTCGCGGGCCCGCTCCCGCATGGAGAGCAGCCCGAGATGGCCGGGGAAGGAGCCCTTGCAGTCGAAGCCCACACCGTCGTCGGCGACCGTCAAGGTGATGGCGCCCGGTTCGTTGAGCAGATGGAGCCGTACGTTCCGGGCCTGCGAATGTTTGGCGACGTTGTGCAGCGACTCCTGGGCGATCCGGTACAGGGCGTGCTTGGCCTCCGGTGTGGTCTTCGGTTCGGCGTCCAGCTTCGCCTCGGTGGCGATCCCGTACCGGGCCCGGAGCGCCTCGACATGCTGGGTGAGCGCGGCCACCAGGCCCTCGGTCTCCAGCGATTCGGGCCGCAGCCGGCACAGCAGGGTCCGGGTCTCGGCGATCGCGGCGTCCGCGAGCCGCCGTATGTACTCGATGGGCTCGGCGAGTTCGGCCAGTTCTGCGAGGTCCACGACCTGCCCGGCGGTCTCGTGCCCCGCCACCGGATCGACCCGGCCCGGCGCTTCCGCATGGCTCGCCGTCCCGGTCCGGCCTTCCACCGGCTCCGCGCTGTCGATGTCGCGTTCCAGCATCTCGCGGGCGGTACGGGCGCCCAGTGCGATCCCGTAGAGCGCCTGTGAGACCGAGTCGTGGAGCTCCCGCGAGATGCGATGCCGCTCCTCATGGACGGCCTTCTCCTGGGTGGCCGCCCGCTGCCGGTCGTTCTCCACCGCGCAGGAGGCATGCCCCGCGATCACCTCGAGGAGGGTGATGTCCGCTTCGCCTGGGTCGCGGCCGGGCGGGAAGTGACAGCACATCGCGCCGATCGCGGTGGATTCGCGCAGCAGCGGCCAGGCGGCCACCGCGCCCCGCGCCGGGCCCTCGCCGTCCGCGCCGGTACGGCCGCCACCGTGGATGACGGGCGCGGCCCCGCCGATCGCCTCCAGCGCCGGTTTGCGCGACGGCGGGGTGTGGCCGTGGCCGCCGCCGACCAGGCGCAGATTCGCCGACGGGCCGGGCTCCAGCAGATAGACCGTGCAGCTCGCGGCGCCGGTACGGGCCACGGCGCCCGCGGACAGGGAGTCCAGGGTCCGCCGTACG
>NZ_JAAAYH010000782.1:0-1856 GCF_018035285.1 Streptomyces sp. MK37H
ACCACAACGGACACCCCTCAGGCCGATCCTGGCCATACGTGTCCAGAAGCGCCTGCGCCTCGATCGGATCGCCCAGTGCCGTGCCCGTCCCATGCGCCTCCACCGCGTCCACATCGCCCGCCACCAGCCCCGCACCCGCCAACGCCCGCCGGATCACCCGCTGCTGCGACGGACCGTTCGGCGCCGTCAACCCATTCGACGCACCGTCCTGATTCACCGCACTCCCCCGCACCACCGCCAACACCCGATGCCCAAGCCGCTCCGCATCCGACAACCGCTCCACCAGCAGCACGCCCGCGCCCTCGGAGAAGCCGGTGCCGTCCGCCGCGGCCGCGAAGGCCCTGCAACGGCCGTCCTTGGACATGCCGCGCTGTCGGGAGAAGCCGACGAAGATGCCCGGGTTGGCCATGACGGTCACACCTCCGGCCAGCGCCATCGAGCACTCGCCCAACCGCAGTGCCTGTACGGCCAGATGCAACGCCACCAGCGACGAGGAACACGCCGTGTCCACCGCGACCGACGGGCCCTCGAAACCGAGCGCATAGGACACCCGCCCCGACAGGACGCTCGCCGAGGTGCCCGTACCCATGACCGCCTCGAGCTCCTCGGGGACCCGGGCTCCGGAGCCGTAGCTGTGGTACGTCACCCCGGAGAAGACGCCGATGTCCTTGCCCCGCAGCGCGGTCGGGTCGATCCCCGCCCGTTCGAACGCCTCCCAGGAGGTCTCGAGCATGATGCGCTGTTGCGGATCCATCGCCAACGCCTCACGCGGCGAGATGCCGAAGAAACCCGCGTCGAACTCCCCCGCATCGCGCAGAAAGCCACCCTCGCGGACATAGCTGGTGCCCGGATGGTCCGGATCCGGGTCGAAGAGGTTCTCCAGATCCCAGCCACGGTCCTCCGGGAACCCACCGACCGCGTCACCACCCTCCATCACCAGGTCCCACAGCTCCTCCGGCGTGGTCACCCCACCCGGCAACCGGCACGCCATCCCCACGATGGCGATCGGCTCCGACAGGCCGCGGCGTATGTCGGCGTTCTCCCGCTCGAGCCGCTCGTTCTCCATGAGCGTGACACGCAGCGCTTCGACGACCTTCGCTTCGGGAGTGGTCATCCCGGCCTCCGCATTCCGAACCGACATTACTTCCCGGCCTTGCTCATGGCTCGTTGCACCAGACTGGCCACATCCATATCGGCGATCGCGGCAGCCGGTTGCCCGTCCGCCGCCTGCCCGTCCACCCGCTGCTCCGCTTCGGACTCCCGGACCAGCGCCATGAGGGTGTCGAGGATGCCCAGCTCCTGGAAGCGGCTCAGCGGTGTCCTGGCCAGCGCGCGGCGCAGGTCCTCCTCACTCCCAGCGAGGCTCTGCGCAGGTGGGGCATCCGGGCAGAGCTTCGTCCGCAAGTGGCGCATCAGTGCGGTGGGGGTCGGATAGTCGAAGACCAGCGTGGCCGGGAGCCGTATCCCGGTGTGGTTGGCCAGCCGGTTGCGCAGTTCCACCGCCGTGAGCGAGTCGAAGCCGATTTCGTTGAACGCCAGGTCCGGCCCGATGGCATGGGCGGAGGCGTGGCCCAGTACCCGAGCCGCCTCCCGGCAGACCAGGCCAAGGAGGATCTGCTCCTGCTCCTCGGACGTGGCCCTGGTCAGACGCTGGGTGAAGGCGTCCAGATCGGCGGCCGTCTGCGCAATACGCCTACCCTGCCGGACGAGGCCACGGAGCAACGGTGGCACCGATCCGGTGGCGGCGGCCTGGGCCCGCGGCGCGCTCAGGTCCAGTTTCATCGGAAGCACCACCGGCTGGGGCATGCGCAGTGCGGTGTCGAACAGTGCCCCGCCTTCGCCCTCCGACAGCCCGG
>NZ_JAAAYH010000783.1:0-1852 GCF_018035285.1 Streptomyces sp. MK37H
GTGCTCGGCCACGGCGCCGATGCCGAGGCGGATGTGCCCCGGGGAGCCGCTGCCGCCGGACGGACCGCCGAGCACCCCGGCCGCGGCCTCGGCCAATTCCTTGACGGGCAGCGCCTCGTCGGCGGGGGTGCCGCTGGTGAGCGGGAGGAAGCCGGGGACTCCGGTCGGGGGCGGGTCGCCGAAGCCGCCCAGGGCGGTGGTGTCGGCACCACGGCGGGAGAGAGCCATGAGGTGTGTCTCCGATGAGCAGGGGTTGGGTGGGTGGCCGGAGCGCCTGTCGGCCCGTGCCGTCGCCCGATCCGCTCCCCTCCTCGCACATCCGTCGTCCACTCCCTCGAACCAGTGGCGCGAAGGTCTCGGCGAGGCAAGTTGACGCGCCGTCATGCCCCACGGCGCACGGGAGTGCGGCCCCGTACGGGCAGACGGATCACACGCGAGAAACAGCTGGGAGAAGGCGCCCCGGCGGGCAGCCGTCAATGCCTCAACAACACTGCGCGCTCACCACTCGACCGAGGTCGACGTGGTGGCGGTGCACCAAAAGCGTGGAGGCCATGGGCGCCACCCAACACCGGCATTCGTGTACTGGTCAAGCGGCGACCATGATGCGGAACGGTGGAGGGCCGCCGGGCGCACCGCGCATCTCACCATGCGGCCCGCTGTTGACCTGGGCCAACGGGAATGTGAGCCCTCGCCGAACACGTCATCCCCGAACTGCGCCGCCGGGGGCTGTTCCGGGACGACTACGCGGGCACCACGCTGCGCGACCACTTCGGCCTGGCCGACCCCCGGTCGCCCGGTACACACCCGACACGGCGGAGGTGCTGGTCCGATGACCCGCCGGCTCAGTCTGCCGGTGAACATCACCGGCGTCGGAAACCACCCCGGGGCCTTGACCCTGCCCGGCCGGGCCCCGGACGCCTACGTCGACCCGGACCACCATCTGCGGGTGGCCCGGGTACGGGGCCGAGGCCACCGTGCTGCGCGCGGCCGCCGCCATCGACCGCGCCCTCGCCGCCCCCCGCGGCGAGGACGGCGTCGCGGGCGGCGAACCGGCGCTCGCCGAGGCGGCCACCGAGGTGGCGCAGGCGCAGGTGGTGGCCGCCCAGGCGGCCCTGCGGGCGGCGGAGCGGCTGTACGACGTGGGCGGGGCCTCGGCCACCCGGCGCGAGTTCAACTTCGACCGCCACCGGCGCGACGCCCGCACCCTGGTCAGCCACAATCCGATCGCCCACAAGGCACGTGTGGTGGGCGACTGCCTCCTCAACGCCGAACCGCCACCGCTGACGGGGTTCTTCTGACGATGTCCTCGGCGCGGAAAGCCGCCGCGCGTAAGGTTCCGCTGCCCGCAACCCTTGTGTCCGCCGACCATCCCGAAAGAGAAGGAAGACACCGAAGAGATGACCACGTACCGCACCCTCGGCCGTACCGGCGAACCGCTGCGGCCGAGCATGGCCAGAGCGTACGGAAGTCAAGTTCCGCAGCTCCCGAAGGCTGCAATGACGACTTCATTCGGCTGCCATGTTCGCGTTACATGACGCTGGATGGAGTCCCCGCGGTGTCCATTTCGCGGAAGCCGAGCAGGGCTCGTACCGCCTCGACGGTGGCCCCGGCCAGGGAGGGGTCGCAGCCGCTGCGGGCTCGGGCGCTGAGGCGGACCGGGGGGACGGCGGGGAGGTCGTGGCGTGGCGTGAGGCCATCAGGGTACGGATCGCCGGGGACGGCGAGCAGGGCGGCGCCGAGTCCGGCGCGGGCCGCGTCCAGAACTCCCGCGAGGTATCCGGCCTCGGCGACCACGGTGGCGGCCGTGTGGTGGGAAGCGAGCGCGGTCAGGGCGCGGCGGCGGATCACGCAG
>NZ_JAAAYH010000784.1:0-1850 GCF_018035285.1 Streptomyces sp. MK37H
CAGACCAGCTGGGTGAAGCTGGGCACGGAGGGTGCCGCCGAGATGCTCCGCTCCGGCGCCAACGACCTGGGCGGCACCCTTATGGAGGAGACCATCTCCCGTATGGCGGGCTCCTCCTACGGCTCCTACCGCTCCATCCAGGACCTGGTGGGCATCGCCGAGCTGGCCGGCCGCCCGGCCCGCGCCCGCGACACCACCTACGGTCCCGTTCCCGAGGACCGCCAGGCCGCCGCCCTCGCCTCAGACGGTCATCTGCCGGAGCTGCTCCCGGTGCTGGGGGACTGACCGTTCCTAAAGACTGAGCGGTAGTGAGTCCTGTTGCCAGGATTCATGCTCAGTCGCGTGCCCCGAACGGTGCTGGGCACACTGGTCTCCCGCGTTCGCTCCGCATCCGGCGCGCATGGATCGTGTCCGTGGTCCGGGGATGCGGGGGCGGGGTTCCTCACGCCTCGGGGCGCCCGGTCGGGCCTGGACGGTCCGATGCCCCACACGATCGCTCTGGTCGTGTGGGGGCGGTGTCGTCCGTCGCCGGATCGGGTGTCCCAGGGCGCGCCTGCCGATCGCCACGGCTGCTGCGTCGTGGCGGGTGGTGGTGCGGTTGGTGCTGGTGAGGGGTTTCTGCCAGTGCTGGGCGCCCCACTTGCTGGTGTAGGCCGGGTCGACGGCGATGACGGTGATGCCGAGTTCGGCCGCCATGCTCACGAGCCGGGCCCGCAGTCTGCTGACGGGCATGCCGGAGATGAGGCTGCGGAACTTCTTGCGCCTGCCGTGCTTCTCGCGGGTCTTCTCCGCGGTGAAGTCGAGGTCTTCGATCGCGACTGCGAGGCCGTGGCGTTTGGCCCAGTGCAGCAGGCGGATCAGGGCGTGCCGGACCTGGGCGTCACGGTGTGGGGCGGGGCCGGACAGGTCGAAGCCGAACCGGAGCGGTTCTCCGACGGGGTTGCCGTGTGGGTCCAGGCGCCAGGCTGCGAGGTGGTCGGCGTTGGTGTCGACGCCAACTAGGCCGTTCGTGCTGGCCGCAGCCAGGGGCACGGTCTTCACCGGAGAGACTGTCCACGATGCGGTGAGGTACCAGCGCCCGCATGATGTGTCTTCGTGGATACGGTAGGCGATGGCGCGGTTGGCGGTGACCCGGTCGCGCCACTGCTCACCCCGGTGTGCGAACGCCACCCGCGCGGCGAGCACATACCGGCCGTGCGGGGCGTTGGCCAGATGCGCCAACGGGGCGGGCAGTTTGAGGGAGACCTCGCCGTCGGGGGTGACGCGGATGGTCTCGTTGCCGAACCGCTTGCCGGACTCGCCATCGGCTTGGAGGAACCGGCGAACGGCCTGCCACCGCGTGCGCCACTGCTCCTCGGTGAGCCCGGCAGCCCGCAGGTGGCGGCGGGTGTTCAGCAGCCCCTTCCCGCCCCGCACCACACGGACGACTCCGGCCTCACGATCGGCCCGCACCGCCCGAAGCCGGTCTTCGAGCACGTGCAGGCGGCGGGCCTTCGCATGCCACTCCTGCCTGCTGCGGTAGCCGCCCGGAGCGCGCTTGCCGCCCTTCTCCCCGATCGGCAGGGACAGCCGGTGCGCGATCGTGCGTACACCCGCTTCCAGACTCTGGATGTGCGCGAGCTGCCCGCGCCTGGCCAGCGCCCACTGATCATGGGTGGCCTTGGTGATCGACCCGGCCCATCGGGAGGAGGAATCCAGCGTCAGGGTCCTCTTGCGCTCGGCCCACTGGCCGGTGTCGTGGTCCAGCCCGGCCGCACACCGTGCTTTCAGGTCCAGGGAGGCGAGCGTACCGAGCAGGTCACCGATCAGACGAAGAACCTTCTCATCCTCAACACTCAGGTGCTTGAGCC
>NZ_JAAAYH010000785.1:0-1848 GCF_018035285.1 Streptomyces sp. MK37H
GCGGGGCCGGGGCGGGCCAACACGGTGACGAACCCGGCGCTGGATCCGGTGTCGCGGATGCCGGAGTTCAAGGTGTGCGCGGTGCGCCTGGAGCCGGCCGGGGGCTGACCGTCTCCGGTCAGCGTCGGCTCCAGCTCTCGACCTCCTTCAGGTACGCCGCCCGCGTCTCCTCGTCGAGGAAGGCGGCCTGGAAGGAGTTGCGGGCCAGGGTGCGCAGGGTGGCCTCGTCGAGGCCGAGCGCGTCCCGTACGGCGGTGTAGTTGTCGCCCACGTAGCCGCCGAAGTAGGCGGGGTCGTCGGAGTTGACCGTCACCAGCAGACCGGCGTCCAGCATCGCGGGCAGCGGATGGTCCTCGAGGCGGTCCACGACGCGCAGCCGGACGTTCGACAGGGGGCAGACGGTCAGCGGGGTGCGGTCCGCGACCAGCCGGGCCACCAGCGCCTCGTCCTCCAGGCTCCGCACCCCGTGGTCGACGCGGTCCACGCCGAGGACGTCCAGCGCCTCCCACACATACGCGGGCGGCCCCTCCTCCCCCGCGTGCGCGACGCACTTCAGCCCGGCCTGCCGCGCCAGCGCGTACACCTCGCGGAACTTCGACGGCGGGTTCCCGACCTCCGCCGAGTCCAGGCC
Organism: Streptomyces sp. MK37H; assembly: GCF_018035285.1. Taxonomy (NCBI): domain Bacteria; kingdom Bacillati; phylum Actinomycetota; class Actinomycetes; order Kitasatosporales; family Streptomycetaceae; genus Streptomyces; species Streptomyces sp. MK37H. The sequence goes on from NZ_JAAAYH010000785.1 coordinate 632, forward strand.
GACGGCGGCGATCCGGTCCAGATGGGGGCGGGCCGCCTCGAAGGTGGCCAGGGCCGACTCGGCGCTCTCGTCGCGCAGGAAGCACATGATCAGGCGCGTGGTGATGCCGTACGCGCGCGGCGCGGCGTCCAGCGCGCGGCCGATGCCACGGATGACCGTGTCGATCTCCACGCCGCGCGCGGTGTGCGCCTGCGGGTCGAAGAAGATCTCCGCATGCCGTACGCCCTGCTCACGGGCGCGGGCCAGATACGCGTTGGTGAGGTCGGCGAAGTCGTCCTCGGTGCGCAGCACGGTCATCAGCGCGTAGTAGAGGTCCAGGAAGTCCTGGAGGTCGCCGAAGGAGTACGCGGCCCGCAGCTCCTCCTGGGTGGCGAACGGCAGCTCGACCCCATTGCGCCCGGCGAGCGCGAAGGCCAGATCGGGCTCCAGGGTGCCCTCGATATGGAGATGGAGCTCTGCGGTGGGAATCGGGGGCATGGCGGGATCACCTGTTGGTTTTCGCTGACGGGGAGGTCACTCACCCTATCCGGGCGGCGGACCCGCCCGGAGCGATAAACTCGGCGCCGTCGGCAGTGCACTCAGCGACACAGGAGGCCACCGTGAGCAGTCAGCCGACCGAGGCCAGCGCTCCTCTGATCCCCATGCCGTCGCTGACCCCGGACGCGCTTCGGGTGGCAGTCGCCCAGATCGTTCCGAGTCGTCTCCCGGAACTGAACGAACATCTGGCCAGCGCGGCAACCAGTGCGCAGCGCACCAGCAGCGTGGGACCGCTGCGAGCCTTCACCGCGCATTGGGGAACCGTCGTCAACATCGAACGCTGGCCACAGCGCGCCGCTCGCTTCCACGCCTGTGAGGAACTGGCCGCGGATCCGCTGGCCGACCCGGAAGCAGCTCGCGCGGCGGCGAGCGAGATCGGCCGCATCCTCCGAACCGCGGCCGAGGAGATCGGTGCGTGAGTGACGCGTGGAGGTGGGAGTACGACCCCGACGCGGAACACATCGTGGGTGGTCTTCCCCCGCATGTCGTCGTTGAAGTGGAACGGCTCGCCCGTGAACTGGCCGTGCTGGGGAGCGACGCCACCGAGGTGGGCGCCGGTCACCGGCTGCGCAATCTGGCCTTCCTGGATGTGGGGCTGCTGTACTTCCTGCCGGTGCCCAGTCAGCGGCTGATCGCCGTGGTGCGCGTCACGTGGGCCGGGTGAGGCAACCGCCGCTCCC
>NZ_JAAAYH010000786.1:0-1841 GCF_018035285.1 Streptomyces sp. MK37H
GGGCGGGGAGGGCGCGGGCATCGAGACGCGCCACGCCTTTTCCTTCTCTGGGTACTACGACCCCGGCAATGTGCGGTTCGGCTCGCTCGTGGCCTGCAACGAGGAGCGGCTCGCCCCCGGCGCGGGCTTCGCCGAACATCCCCACCGCGATATGGAGATCGTCACCTGGGTCGTCGAGGGCGAGCTCACCCACGAGGACTCCACCGGCGCGCGGACCGTCGTGCGCCCCGGCGACGTCCAGCGGCTCAGCGCCGGAAGCGGCGTGCGTCACACCGAGCGCAACGCGGGTGCCGAACCCCTCACCTTCGTCCAGATGTGGCTGATGCCGGGCCCCGGTGCCGCCACGGACCCGGCGTACGAGGTGGTGCGCGGCATCGCCGACGGCACCCCGTACGCACTGGAGCGCACCGAGGCGGTGCTGCATGTGCGGCGGCTGGTGGACGGTGAGCGCACCGCGCTGCCGGACGCGCCCTGGGTGTACGCGCACGCGGTGCGCGGCGCGGTGCGGATCGGCGGGGAGACCCTCACACCAGGCGACGCGGCCCGGATCTCCGCTGCGGAGGGTCTTGAGGCGCGCGCCGAGGGCCCGGCCGAGCTGCTGATCTGGGAGATGCACGCGGAGCCGGTTTACGGCTGAGGGGTTCTGAGGGCTACGGGGTGGCCGCCGCGTGGCTGGGGCTTCGCCCCTGGACCCCGGGGGCCTGGGGCGAAGCCAGTTGAGGGAAGGGGAGGGGAGCAGCCCGCCGCAGGCGGCACGATCCGTCGGAGACCCCTAGCCCAGCTCGGCCAGGACCGCGTCGGTGAATGTCGGCCAGACCTCGATCGCCCACGGGCCGAAGGCCCGGTCGGTCAGGGCCACACAGGCGGCACCCGCGTCCGGGTCCACCCAGAGGAACGTCCCGGACTGGCCGAAATGCCCGAAGGTGCGGGGCGAGGAGGAGGCACCGGTCCAGTGCGGCGACTTGCCGTCGCGTATCTCGAAGCCGAGCCCCCAGTCGTTGGGCCGCTGATGTCCGTAGCCGGGCAGCACACCCGTGAGACCCGGGTGGACCACGGAGGTGGCCCCGGCCAGCGTCTCGGCCGCCAGCAGCCGCGGGGCCTGCAGCTCCGCCGCGAAGCGCACCAGGTCCTCCACGGTCGAGACGCCGTCCTTGGCGGGCGAGCCGGGCAGGTCGGTGGTGACCATGCCGAGCGGCTGCAGCACCGCCTGGCGCAGATACTCCGGGAACGGGATGTCCGTGGCCTTGGCGATGTGGTCGCCCAGCACCTCGAACCCGGCGTTGGAGTAGAGCCGGCGGTTGCCGGGCGCGGCGACCGAGCGGTGCTCGTCGAAGGCGAGCCCGGAGGTGTGCGCCAGCAGATGGCGCACCGTGGAGCCCTCGGGCCCCGCCGGTTCGTCCAGCTCCACCGCGCCCTCCTCGACGGCGACCAGCGCGGCGTAGGCGGCGAGCGGCTTGGTGACCGAGGCGAGGGGGAACCGATGGCCGGTCGGGCCGTACGATCCCGCCAGGGTGCCGTCCGCGCGCACGACGGCGGCCGCCGCCGTCGGAACCGGCCAGTTCTCGATCATCCGCAGGCTCTCCATGGCCCAGAGCCTACGGGGTGGGTGCCCGGAGGGGTCTTTCCCCTTCCCGCCTCTTCCCGCAACCCAAAGGCTCCGCCCCTGGACCCCGGGGGTCGATGAGGTGACAGTCGCCGCGATCGGCTGACCGGGCGGGGCGCCGGCCGCGCCGCCTGTGACGCGGTGGTCGGGTGGCTGGCCGGTGGGCAGGGGCCTGGGCGTCTGCGGGGTGGGCGCTGTTTACGGTGGGTGGTGAGAGTGTGAGCAGCTGCGCCGGCGG
>NZ_JAAAYH010000787.1:0-1840 GCF_018035285.1 Streptomyces sp. MK37H
AGTCGCCCGTCCCCAGACCAGTGGATCAGGCCCGAAGCGGATTCGCGCGGCCATCGCGCGAACTGCTCGCAACTCCCCGAAGGGTGCTTCTTTCTGTCCGATTGAGCGTCAATTATGAGGTAATGGGCGATCACCCTTTCGTGTGCTTTTCACCAAAGACCTCAAGGGCTTCCGAGGCGTCGCCGACAAAGGATGCGTGAGTACCCTTGCGCACACCACGATGACCGCGGCTCGCCCCGCCGACTCCGGCCTGGCCGGTTCGGGCGAGCTTGACCGCTACTCCTACGCCGAAGCCCCTGGCGCCGACCGCGGCAGCGCCCCCTCCTCCTGGGACGGTGCCGAGGCGGAGATCGGCCGGGTTGGCCGACGCACGGCCGGCAACCGGGGCCGCGGGCTGCACGGCCAACTCGTTCAGCAGCTGGGCCAGATGATCGTCTCCGGTGACCTGGGCGCGGACCGTCCGCTCGTCCCCGAGGAGATCGGTCAGCGCTTCGAGGTCTCCCGCACCGTCGTACGGGAATCGCTGCGCGTCCTCGAGGCAAAGGGCCTGGTCAGCGCCCGCCCCAATGTGGGCACCCGGGTCCGTCCGGTCAGCGACTGGAATCTGCTCGATCCGGACATCATCGAGTGGCGCGCCTTCGGGCCACAGCGCGACGACCAGCGCCGTGAGCTGTGCGAGCTGCGCTGGACCATCGAGCCGCTGGCCGCCCGTCTCGCCGCCGGGCACGGCCGTGAGGAGGTGCAGCAGCGGCTCGGCGACATGGTCGAGATCATGGGCCATGCGCTGGCGCAGGGTGACGCCCTCACCTTCTCCCGCGCCGACGCCGAGTTCCACGCGCTGCTGCTCCAGGTCGGGGGCAACCGGATGCTGGAGCACCTGGCGGGCATCGTCGCCGCCGCGCTCCATGTCTCGGGGGCCCCGGTCTCCGGCTGCGACCGCCTCACCGAGGCGGGGGTCGCCCATCACCGCCGGATCGTCGAGGTGATCGGCGAGGGCGACGCCGCGGCGGCCGAGGCGGCGATGCGCCAGCTGCTGACCGTCCACCCGGATCTCGATCACGCCGAGGTCGGGGTGCCCGCGCCGCGCGAGCACTGAGCCGCGGCGCGTCCGGTCGCCCGGAGCGCCGGGTGTCCGGAGCGTGCGGCGTACGACGTACGGCAAGGCGGTGTCCGTAGGCGGCGAGTTCTGGCCGGATGGATGTCGTACGGCGTACGAGAGGGCGTCGCCGGATCCCGCGTCGCGGGTTCGGCGGCGCGGCGCGATCTGATCGATCGGCGCCGTGTGACTCCCATCGGTGCGCGATTGGGAGTTTTCTGTCCCGTTGGATGGGCATTAAGACCGTTATGGGGTGTGACTCGGGCCACGAGTATTGGGCGTAACGCTCTTTGGGGCAGCGCGATGATTAAAGAGGTGGCAGCCGCGGAGGGAATACGGATGTCGCTCAAAACGCTGTACTCCTCCGCACTCCGCCCGCGCCGTCGGTTCATCCCTGCCGGCGGTCGTCGGCTCCGGTCCCCAGTGGACTGAGCCGGAAGCCGTTTCCAACGTTCCGAGAGGTTGTTCGTGTCGGCCAGCACATCCCGTACGCTCCCGCCGGAGATCGCCGAGTCGGAGTCTGTCATGGCGCTCATCGAGCGGGGAAAGGCTGAGGGGCAGATCGCCGGCGACGATGTGCGCCGGGCCTTCGAGGCTGACCAGATTCCGCCAACCCAGTGGAAGAACGTACTGCGCAGCCTCAACCAGATCCTCGACGAGGAGGGTGTGACGCTGATGGTCAGTGCCGCAGAGGCGCCCAAGCGCACCCGCAAGAGCGTCGCAGCGAAGAGCCCGGCAAAGCGC
>NZ_JAAAYH010000788.1:0-1831 GCF_018035285.1 Streptomyces sp. MK37H
ACACCCCCCTAGTGCGCGGCGGCCATCCGATGCCGTACGGCCGAGCCCTGGCGGCCCTTGACGACCTCCAGCTGGGCGGGGATCCGCCGGCGCAGATCGGCGACATGGCTGACGATGCCGACCGTACGGTCGCGTTCGCGCAGCGAGTCCAGCACGTCCATCACCTCGTCCAGGGTCTGCTCGTCGAGGCTGCCGAACCCCTCGTCGATGAAGAGGGTGTCCAGGCGGACCCCGCCCGCCTCGTCGGTGACCACATCGGCCAGGCCCAGCGCGAGGGCGAGCGAGGCGGAGAAGGTCTCGCCGCCGGAGAGGGTGGCGGTGTCGCGTTCGCTGCCCGTCCAGGCGTCGATGACATGCAGTCCGAGACCGGAGCGGCCGCGCCCGCCGGAGCGGGCGTCGGAGTGCACCAGGGTGTAGCGCCCGGAGGACATGTGGCGCAGCCGTACGCTCGCCGCCGCCGCGACCTGCTCCAGCCGGGCCGCCAGCACATACGCCTCCAGTCGCATCCTGCGCTCGTTGTCCGCGGAGGTGCCGGCCGCGAGCGAGGCGAGGCGGGCGATCCGGTCGTGCTCCGCGCGCAGCGGGGCGAGCCGGCGGGCGTCGGCGACCGCCTGCGCGGAGAGCGCGTCGAGCTCCTCGCAGCGGGTGCGGGCCGCGGCGTCCGCGGCCGAGACCTCGCGCAGCGCGCGGGTGGCCGCGTCGGCCGCCGTCTGCGCCGCCGCGGGGTCGGCGGGGGGCGCCTGCGCGGCGGCGAGCACCCTCGGGTCGGACAGTTCGGCCGCGACCGCCGCCGACTCCGACTGCCACGCGTCGAGACGGCGGCGCGCCTCGCGCTGCCGGTCCGGGTGCAGCACGGCCTCGGCGGCCTGCTCCGGGGTCTCGAACCCGGCCCGGTACGCGGCGTCGGCGAGCCGGGCGTCGGCCTCCTTCAGCCGGTTCGCGGCCGCCTCCGCGGCCCGCGCCGCCTCGGCGGCGTGGGCCAGCAGCGCCGCCTGCCGCTCGAGCCGCGCCGCGCGCCGCGCGACGGTGGCGTCCGCGCCGCGCGCCTGCTCAAGCTCGGTCAGCAACGCGGCCCGCTCCCGGGCCAGGGCCTCGCGGTGCGAGGTGCGGGCGGCCGCCCGCCGCTCGGCCTCCTGCCGCTGTTCCGTACGGCGGGTGTGCTCGCCCTCGGCCCGGTCCAGGGCCTCGCGGGCGGCGTGCGCGTCGGCCGCCGCGTTTCTGGCTTGGGCGTACGCGGTGCGCAACTCGGCCAGGGACCGGTCGAGTTCGGCCGCGTCCTCGCCCTCCGCCGTGGCCTCCGCGCCCGCGCGGGCCTCCCGCAACGCGTTTCGCGCCCGCTCGGCCTCCTCGCGGGCCTCCTCGGCGCGCTGGTAGTCCGCCAGCGCGGTCTCCTCCGCCGTACGGTCCACATGACCGGCCCCGGGCCGGGCCGGGCTCGGGTGCTCGGTCGCCCCGCACACCGCGCAGGGCTCTCCGGCGCGCAGCCCGGCCGCGAGCTCGGCGGCGATGCCGCGCAGCCGGGCCTCTTTGAGGTCGAGCCAGTTCCGCTGCGCGGCGGCGGCCCGTTCCCGCGCCCGCAACAGCTCCTCCCGCGCCTGCCCCTCCTGTCCGGCGAGCCGGTCCCGCCGCCGGGCGGCCTCCAGCCGCCGCTCGGCGGGCTCGATCCGCCCGCCGAGCTGCTCGGCCCGGGCGACGGCCTCCTGCGCCGCCTCGACCCGCCGCTGATGCGCCCGGTGGGTCTCCTCCCACCGGGCGAGCCACTCGGCGGCCTCCTCGACCGCCTCGTCGTCGGCGCGAGCCTCCCGCTCAAGGGCGGCGATCTCACGGAGGA
>NZ_JAAAYH010000789.1:0-1821 GCF_018035285.1 Streptomyces sp. MK37H
CCGCCTCTACTCCATCGGGCCGGCCGGTGCGCGGTACGCCGACACCGTGCTGGACCTGCGCGGAGTCGGCGAGCCGGTGCCCAGCCCCGCGCCCACCCAGGCGGAGTTCTTCGAGGAGGAGCCGGTCGGCCCGCCGCGTCGCCCCGCGCCCGCCGGGGTGCTCTTCCTGGAGAACGGCGGCGGCAAGTCCGTCCTGCTCAAGCTGATCTTCTCGGTGATGCTGCCCGGCCATCGCAACACCCTGGGCGGCGCCAGCTCCGGTGTGCTGCGCAAGTTCCTGCTCGCCGACGACTGCGGGCATGTCGCGCTGGAGTGGCAGCACACCGTCACCGGTGAGACCGTCGTCGTCGGCAAGGTCAGCGAATGGCGCGGCCGTCAGGTCTCCAACGACCCGCGGAAGTTCGCCGAGGCGTGGTACTCCTTCCGGCCCGGCCCCGGGATGAGCCTGGACTCCCTGCCGGTCGCCGAGTCCGCGGCGGTGCGGCCCGCCGCCGAGGGCGCCTCCACCGCGCGCGGCCGCCGCCGCACCATGAAGGGCTTCCGTGACGCCCTTACGGAGGCCGCCAAGGCGTACCCGCATCTGGACGTGGTCTGGGTGGAGATCCACGAGCGCTGGAACGAACACCTCGGCGAGCTCGGCCTCGACCCCGAACTCTTCCGCTACCAGCGGGAGATGAACGCCGACGAGGGCGAGGCCGCCGGGCTCTTCGCGGTCAAGAACGACTCCGACTTCACCGACCTCCTGCTGCGCGCCGTCACCGACACCCGCGACACCGACGGGCTCGCCGACCTCGTCCATGGCTTCGCCCACAAGCTGGGCCGCCGCGCCGAGCTGACCGCCGAGCGTGACTTCACCGCCGGTTCGCTCGATCTGCTCCAGCGCATCGCGGACGCCGCGGAACGGCGTGAGCAGGCGCGCGGTGTGCACGCGGGCGCCGAGCGCCGCACCCGTACGCTCGCCCGGCGGCTGTCCGCGCGCGGCACGGAGGAGCGGGCGCGTGCCGCCGAGCTCGCCGAGCGGGTCGCCTCCGCCGCCGAGGCCGTCACCGACGCCGAGGGGGCGCGCGGCCGCAGCGACCTCATCGCCGCCGAACTCGCCTACCGGCACGCCTCCTTGGCACTCGCCGCCGCCGAGAAGGGCGCCGCCGCGCAGCGCCGCGAGCTCAACGACGCCCGCACCCTGCACTCCGCCTGGCAGGCCGCCGAGACCGTGCTGCGCCACCGCGCCGCCGCCGACCGCTCCGCGCGCGTGGCCGCCGCCATCCGCGAGGCCGAGCGGGACGCGGCCCCCGCGCTCGCCGCCCGCGCCAAGGCCGCCGCCGACCTCGTCCGCGCCCTGCACGCGGCCGCGGAGGACGGCGAGCGGGTCGCCAACGAGGAGGAGGAGCGCTCCGCCGGTCTCCAGGAAGCGGGCGAGGCCGCCCACCGCGACGCCACCTCCGCCGCCACCGCGGCCCAGCGCGCCCGCAGCGACGCCGAGCATCTGCGCCAGCGGCTCGCCGAGGTCGAGCAGGAGACCGCAGAGGCCGTCCGCGCCGGATGGCTCGACGACTCCGCCCCCGACGCCGACCCGGCCCGCGCCGCGCTCGCCGCGAGCGACGCCGAGAAGACCACGGTCGCCGCCTTCGACGAGGCCCGCGAGACCGCCCGGCGCACCGCCGACCACGCGAAGTCGGCCGCCGCCGGGGAGGCCCGCGCCGAACTGGCCGCGGCGCGAGCGGTGGACGCGGCCCGGGGCGCGGAATCCGCGTACGACGCGGAACGGCGCGCCGCGGAGGCGCTGGGCGCGGAGCAGCGCCTGGTCGAACTGCTGGGCCTGCC
>NZ_JAAAYH010000079.1:0-26251 GCF_018035285.1 Streptomyces sp. MK37H
CGGGGGCAGACCGTTCGCGCGATGGGCGGATACCCTTGGAGGCCGACCACCGACCCGACATCCGACCGAAGGATTCGCGACCACCGTGTTCGATACCCTCTCCGATCGCCTCGCAGCGACTTTCAAGAACCTCCGGGGCAAGGGACGCCTCAGCGAGGCGGACATCGACGCCACGGCACGCGAGATCCGGATCGCCCTGCTCGAAGCCGATGTGGCGCTGCCCGTCGTCCGGGCGTTCATCAAGCAGGTCAAGGAGCGCAGCCTCGGCGCGGAGGTCTCCCAGGCGCTCAACCCCGCCCAGCAGGTCATCAAGATCGTCAACGAGGAGCTCATCGGCATCCTCGGCGGCGACGCCCGGCGCCTCCGCTTCGCCAAGCAGCCGCCGACCGTGATCATGCTCGCGGGTCTGCAGGGCGCCGGTAAGACCACGCTCGCCGGAAAGCTGGGCCGCTGGCTGAAGGCCCAGGGCCACACCCCGCTGCTCGTCGCCTGTGACCTCCAGCGCCCCAACGCCGTCAACCAGCTCTCGGTGGTCGCGGAGCGGGCCGGTGTCGCCGTCTTCGCCCCCGAGCCGGGCAACGGCGTCGGCGACCCGGTGAAGGTGGCGCAGGACTCGATCGAGTTCGCCCGCACCAAGCAGCACGACGTCGTGATCGTCGACACCGCGGGCCGCCTCGGCATCGACGAGGAGCTGATGCGGCAGGCCGCCGACATCCGCGACGCGGTCCGCCCGGACGAGGTCCTCTTCGTCGTCGACGCGATGATCGGCCAGGACGCGGTGAACACCGCGGAGGCGTTCCGCGACGGCGTCGGCTTCGACGGTGTGGTGCTCTCCAAGCTGGACGGCGACGCGCGCGGCGGTGCCGCGCTGTCCATCGCGCATGTGACCGGCCGCCAGATCATGTTCGCCTCCAACGGCGAGAAGCTGGACGACTTCGACGCGTTCCACCCGGACCGCATGGCGTCCCGCATCCTCGGCATGGGCGACATGCTCAGCCTGATCGAGAAGGCCGAGCAGACCTTCAGCCAGCAAGAGGCCGAAAAGATGGCGGCCAAGCTGGCGAAGGGGCCCAAGGAGTTCACGCTCGACGACTTCCTGGCGCAGATGGAGCAGGTCCGCAAGATGGGCTCCATCTCCAAGCTGCTCGGCATGCTGCCGGGCATGGGCCAGATGAAGGACCAGATCAACAACCTGGACGAGCGGGACGTGGACCGTACCGCGGCCATCATCAAGTCGATGACCCCTGGCGAGCGCCAGGACCCCACGATCATCAACGGCTCGCGCCGCGCCCGTATCGCCCGCGGCTCCGGCGTCGAGGTGAGCGCGGTCAAGAACCTGGTGGAGCGGTTCTTCGACGCGCGCAAGATGATGTCGAAGATGGCGCAGGGCGGCATGCCGGGGATGCCCGGGATGCCGGGCATGCCAGGCATGGGCGGCGGCAACAAGCGCAAGGGCAAGCAGCAGAAGAAGGCCAAGGGGAAGCAGCGCTCGGGCAACCCCATGAAGCGCAAGGCCGAGGAGCAGGCCGCCGCGGCGCGCCGCGAGCAGGGCGGCGCGTTCGGGCTGCCCAACGGCGACCAGGGCGGTCAGGACTTCGAACTCCCCGACGAGTTCAAGAAGTTCATGGGCTGAGCCGCCCCGGCTCCCGAGCCGCCCCCGTACGAAAGAACCGTAAGGCCCCTGCGCACACGGCGGATTCCAGGGGCCTTACGTCATGGCCTCGTTCAGACCCGGCAGATCAGATAGCGGAAGACGTTCGGCATCCACACCCTGCCGTCCGCCCGCTGATGCGGATGCAGCGCCTCGGTGATCTCCTTACGGACCTGGACCGGATCCGTGGCCCGCTCCGCCGCGTCGAACAGCCCCGTCGACAGCAGCCCGCGCACCGCGCTGTCCATGTCGGCGTACCCGAACGGGCAGGCCACCCGGCCCGAGCCGTCGGGCCGCAGGCCCGCCCGCGCGGCCACCTCCTCCAGGTCGTCGCGGCCGCAGGGCCGCCAGCGCGCGGGGGAGCACATGGGGTCGGCGAGCCGGGCGCCCACCCGCAGCACCCCGGAGGTGGCGCAGCGCTCCGGCGGGCCCCATCCGGCGAGCACCACGGCCCCGCCGCGCTCGGTGCCGGCCGCGGCGGCCGCGAGCGTGGACGCCGCGGCGGACACCGTCGCACCGGGGCTCCCCGCGCCCAGGGCCGACAGCGGCTCGAAGGCGGTCACCACCGTGAAGGCCGCGTCCGCCGCGGCTTCCCGTACGCAGGGGCTCTCCGGGCCGCCGAGGCCCAGCCGGGCGGCCCGCGCCCGGTCGCCCGGCGTGCCCGCTGCGGTCAGCCGCTCCCTTGCGAGGTCCAGGCGCCGCTCGTCCGTGTCCACCCCGCAGACCGCGGCGCCGCGCGCGGCCGCGATGAGGAGGGCGAGCCCGGAGCCGCAGCCCAGGCCCAGCAGACGCGTTCCGGCGCCGACGTCCAGCCGTTCGTACACGGCCTCGTACAGCGGGACCAGCATCCGCTCCTGGATCTCCGCCCAGTCGCGGGTGCGAGCATGCGCGTCCGTCGGCCACGACGAGGAGGGGCGCGGGCGGTGCCGCCGTACGAGCGTAGATGTCATCGAAAGGGCCCCAATCAGCGAAGAGCTGTGCCGTCGTCAGATTCGGTGTCACATCCCCCGTTGTGCGCTTCCCCCGTGGTGCGTTGTGACGTCCCACCCCCAAATGCCAGGGAACTCCGCATCCGTCCCCGCGTCCAGAGGTTTCACGGCCGTGCTTGCGTGCCCCCTTTGTGCGCCCCCGCATACCTGTGCGTACGCCTCGCTCCCCGAACCGCCCCCTGACCTCCGCCGGGCCACCGCACGGCCGCGGGCATGGTGTGGGCGGTGGCCGGCACTGATCGGCTCGTTTTGGTCCGATTCACGGTTCGGTACCCCCGGGCCGTACGATCGGCGCCATGGCTAAGGCTCCCGTGCTCACCCCCCAGGCGGAGGACTTCCCCCGCTGGTACCAGGACGTGATCAACAAGGCCGAGCTGGCCGACAACGGCCCGGTGCGCGGCACCATGGTGATCCGACCGTACGGGTACGGGCTGTGGGAGCGGATGCAGCAGGACATGGACGCCCGCATCAAGGCGGTCGGCGTCCAGAACGCGTACTTCCCGCTCTTCATCCCGCAGTCGTATCTGGCCAAGGAGGCCGATCACGTCGAGGGGTTCGCGCCGGAGCTCGCGGTCGTCACCCACGGCGGTGGTAAGGAGCTCGAGGAGCCGGTCGTCGTCCGGCCCACCTCCGAGACGATCGTCAACGAGTACTTCTCCAAGTGGGTGCAGAGCTACCGCGATCTGCCGCTGCTGATCAACCAGTGGGCCAATGTGGTGCGTTGGGAGCTGCGGCCGCGGCTGTTCCTGCGGACGACCGAGTTCCTGTGGCAGGAGGGCCACACCGCGCACGCGTCGTACGAGGACGCCCGGGACTTCGCCGCCCGGATCCACCGCGAGGTCTACGCCCGGTTCATGGAGGACGTCCTGGCGATGGACGTGGTCCTGGGCCGCAAGACCGCCCGGGAGCGGTTCGCCGGCGCGCTCAACACCCTCACCCTCGAAGGGATGATGGGCGACGGGAAGGCGCTCCAGCTGGGCACCAGCCATGAGCTCGGCCAGAACTTCGCCCGTGCCTTCCACACCAGCTATCTGTCCAAGGACGGCGAGCAGGAGCTGGTCTGGCAGACCTCCTGGGGCAGCACGACCCGGATGGTCGGCGCACTGGTGATGATGCACGGCGACGACAACGGGCTGCGGGTCCCGCCGCGGCTGGCCCCGATCCAGGTCGTGGTGCTGGCGATCAAGGGCGATGACGCGGTGCTCGCCAAGGTCCGCGAGATCGGCGAGCTGCTCACGGCGGCGGGCGTGCGGGTCCATGTCGACGACCGTACGGACACCCCCTTCGGCCGGCGCGCGGTCGACTGGGAGCTGAAGGGCGTGCCGGTTCGGGTCGAGGTCGGCCCGCGCGACCTGGAGGGCGGCACCGCGATGGTGGCCAGGCGGATCCCCGGCGGCAAGGAGCCGGTGCGCGCCGAGCTGCTGCCGGAGCTGCTGCCCAAGGTCCTGGAGGAGGACCAGGCGCTGCTGCTGCGGCAGGCCCGTGAGCGCCGTAAGGCGCGCACCACGGACGTGACGACCATGGAGGAGGCCGCCGAGGCCGCGGCGGCGGGCGGCTGGGCCCGCATCCGATGGGCGGACCTGGGGCCGGAGGGCGAGGCGGCGCTCGCCGAGCGGTCCGTGTCCGTGCGGTGTCTGGTCACCGAGGACGGGGCGGTGCCGGACGCCGACGACGCTCCCGGTAACGTCGCGTTCGTCGCGAGAGCCTACTGACGTCGCGAGAGCTGATGTCGCGAGGGCCTACTGAACCGGTACGTACCGGCTTGGTGCGTGGTGCGTGGCTCATCCATACATTTACGCACCCGCCCCTCCTCGTCGTACATCACCGTGAACTGACTGGTACGTGCAAATTATTTGGGATGCCCCGGAATCGGAACACCGGACCGGTCCCGCTCGTTAGCACGACGTGAGCACGACACCACCTGTTCTCGCCGCAGAGCTGGCGCAGGCGTGGGCCGACATTCAACGGCACCACCCCGAGCTGCCGGATCTCGCCGCGCCCGAATCGCTGATCGGAGAATCGTCGTCCGCATGTGGCGCCGAGCTCTCCTTCGAACGGCTGCTGCATGAGGCAGTGCATGGGATCGCCGCTGCCCGCGGTGTCCGTGACACCTCACGCGCCGGCCGCTACCACAACCGCCGGTTCCTGGCGATCGCCGAGGAGCTGGGGCTGGACCACCCCGAGGAGCCGCATCCCAGCAGCGGCTTCTCGCTGGTCACCCTCAGCCCCGAGGCGAGAAAGCGGTACCGGACGACGATCGACCGCCTCCAGCGCGCGCTCAAGGCGCACAGCGTCGCGACCACCGCCGAGACCTCCCGCACCTTCCGCGGGCCCGCCGCGCGCCACGGCTCGTCCGGTGGCGGGGTCCGGGTGAAGGCGGTGTGCGACTGCGGGCGCAATGTCCGCGTCGTCCCGTCGGTGCTGGCCCAGGCGCCGATCATGTGCGGTGGATGCGGGAAGCCGTTCCGCATTCCGGAGCCGGTGGCCGCGGTCGGCTGACCTGTCACGGTGTGGCAGAATGGTCTGCTGTACTCGACAGCCGACCAGGACCCCTCTCTCCTCCGGCTGACGCGTCCATCGGGCACTCGGGTACCGCAACCCCACGCGGCACGTCGCAGTGCTCAACCACGTCAAGACCAGGAGACACCACTCCCGTGGCAGTCAAGATCAAGCTGAAGCGTCTGGGCAAGATCCGGTCGCCTCACTACCGCATCGTCGTCGCCGACTCCCGTACCCGCCGTGACGGCCGGGCGATCGAGGAGATCGGTCTGTACCACCCGGTGCAGAACCCGTCGCGCATCGAGGTGGACTCGGAGCGTGTGCAGCACTGGCTGAAGGTCGGCGCGCAGCCGACCGAGCCGGTGCTGGCCATCCTGAAGGTCACCGGCGACTGGCAGAAGTTCAAGGGTCTGCCCGCCCCGGCTCCGATGAAGGTCGCCGAGCCGAAGGCCGACAAGCGCGCGCTGTTCGAGGCGGCCGCCAAGGACACCGGTGACGAGCCGAAGGGTGAGGCGATCACCCCGAAGGCGAAGAAGGCCGACAAGAAGTCGGACGAGGCGGCCGAGTCCGCTGAGTCCACCGCGTCGACCGAGGCCTGAGGATGCTCGAGGAGGCCCTCGAGCACCTGGTGAAGGGCATCGTCGACAACCCCGACGACGTGCAGGTGGCCTCGCGCAACCTGCGGCGCGGGCGGGTGCTGGAGGTCCGGGTGCACCCCGATGACCTCGGCAAGGTGATCGGCCGCAACGGCCGCACCGCACGCGCCCTGCGCACCGTCGTGGGCGCCATCGGCGGCCGTGGGATCCGCGTCGACCTCGTCGACGTCGATCAGGTCCGCTGAGGCGATCAAGAAGAGCACCGGCACGGGCCGGGGAGGGCTTTGGGCCGTCCCCGGCCCGTGTGTGTGAAGGGACATCGCATCGTGCAGTTGGTTGTCGCGCGGATCGGCCGTGCCCATGGCATCAAGGGCGAGGTCACCGTCGAGGTGCGGACGGACGAGCCGGAGCTGCGGCTCGGCCCGGGCGCCGTGCTGGCCACCGAGCCCGCCTCGGCCGGGCCGCTGACCATCGAGTCCGGCCGGGTGCACAGCGGCAGGCTGCTGCTGCGCTTCGAGGGCGTACGCGACCGCAACGCCGCGGAGGCGCTGCGCAACACCCTGCTGATCGCGGAGGTCGACCCGGAGGAACTCCCCGAGGATCCCGAGGAGTTCTACGACCATCAGCTGATCGACCTCGATGTGGTCACCGTGGACGGCACGGAGGTCGGGCGGATCTCCGAGATCTCCCATCTGCCATATCAGGACCTGCTGGTCGTGAAGCGCCCCGACGGGGGTGAGGTGCTGATCCCGTTCGTCTCCGAGGTCGTGCCGGAGATCGATCTGGAGGCGCAGCGCGCCGTGATCGACCCGCCGCCGGGCCTGCTCGACGAGGCTGAGGCGGAGATCGCGGGCAGCCGTAAGGACGAGACCGCGGGCAACCGTAAGGGCGACACCGCGGGTGACCGTAAGAGCGCGGCTGCGGACAGCGGTGAGACCGCGGGCGACGACCGTAAGGGCGACACCGCGGGCGGCCGTGAGGATGAGTCGTCATGAGGCTCGACGTCGTCACGATCTTCCCCGAGTACCTGGAGCCGCTGAACGTCTCGCTGGTCGGCAAGGCCCGCGCCCGCGGCCAACTCGACGTGCGCGTCCACGATCTGCGCGCCTGGACGCACGACCGGCACAACACGGTCGACGACACCCCGTACGGCGGCGGCCCCGGCATGGTGATGAAGCCCGAGCCCTGGGGCGAGGCACTTGACTCGATCATGGCGTCGGGCGAGGCCGAGGGGCTGGTCAAGCCCACGCTGATCGTGCCGACCCCGAGCGGCCGTCCGTTCACCCAGGCCCTCGCCGTCGAGCTCGCCGAGCGCCCCTGGCTGGTCTTCGCGCCCGCCCGCTACGAGGGCATCGACCGCCGGGTGATCGAGGAGTACGGCGAGCGGCTGGAGGTCCACGAGGTCTCGATCGGCGATTACGTCCTGGCCGGCGGCGAGGCGGCGGTGCTGGTGATCACCGAGGCGGTGGCCCGGCTGCTGCCGGGCGTGCTGGGGAACGCGGAGTCGCACCGTGACGACTCCTTCGCCCCTGGCACGATGGCCGACCTCCTCGAGGGGCCCGTCTACACCAAGCCCCCCGAGTGGCGCGGCCGCTCCATCCCGGAGGTGCTGATCAGCGGCCACCACGGCAGGGTCGCCCGCTGGCGGCGGGACGAGGCGTTCCGCCGCACCAGCGAGAACCGCCCCGATCTGATCGAGCGCTGCGACCCGGCGACGCTCGACAAGCACGACCGCGCGCTCCTGGCCGAGCTGGGCTGGGAGGAGCTGCCCGGGACCGGCGGGGCGACCGGTGGGGCCCGATTTGGGCGGCCGGACCGGACCGTGGAAGAATAGGCCGCTGCCGTACGTCCGGGTGTGCGCCCCTGCCACAGGGGGACCGACGCCCACCTGATGAGGGCGGCACTCCGAATCATCATCCGATATTCCGCTGATGACCTGTGGCATCAGCGAGGAAAGCAGACGATCATGTCTCACCTGCTCGACACCGTCGACTCCGCGTCGCTGCGCAGCGACATCCCGACCTTCCGCCCCGGCGACACGGTCAACGTCCACGTCCGCGTCATCGAGGGCAACCGCTCCCGTGTCCAGCAGTTCAAGGGCGTCGTCATCCGCCGCCAGGGCTCCGGTGTCCGCGAGACCTTCACCGTCCGCAAGGTGAGCTTCAGCGTCGGCGTGGAGCGCACCTTCCCGGTGCACACCCCGATCGTCGAGAAGATCGAGGTCGTCACCCGCGGTGATGTGCGCCGGGCGAAGCTGTACTACCTGCGCGACCTCCGCGGCAAGGCCGCCAAGATCAAGGAGAAGCGCGAGAGCTGAGTTCGCGGCTGGATCGCGGCGATTTTGCGCGACTACTGAGCTACCGCCGGATCATCCGGCCGGGCCGGATAGGCTCTGGCCCGATGAACACCGAAGGACAGCTCGCGGAGCGCGACCGCTCCCCGGGCTCCGAGAAGGAGCACGAGGGGCGGTCGCGCTCTTCGCATGCCTCCACGCGGTCCGGGGAGCCCCGGGCCGCGTGGAGGCTGCCGCACAGGCCGGCCTGGGGCTGGCTGACCGGCGGCGGGCGGTGGCGGCGGGCGGCGCTGCTCGCGACCGCGTGTGCCGCGCTCGTGCTGCTGGTGAGCGGCTTTGTGCTGCAGCCGTTCCTGATCCCCAGCGGTTCCATGGAGGGCACCCTCCGCCCCGGGGACAGGGTGCTTGTGAACAAGCTCGCCTACCGTTTCGGGGACGATCCGCGCCGCGGCGACGTTGTCGTGTTCGACGGAGCCGGTTCCTTCGGCGAGGAGGAGCCGCCCGGGAATCCGGTGACGGGTCTGCTGCGCAAGGCAGCCGCGGCGGTCGGACTGGCCGAACCGGCCGAGTCCGACTACGTCAAGCGCGTGGTGGGCATCGGTGGTGACCGGGTCACCTGCTGCGACGAGCGGGGGAGGATCGAGGTGAACGGTCAGCCGGTGGACGAGCACTACCTGCACCCCGGGGACAGCCCCTCGCGGGTGCGCTTCGACATCGTCGTGCCCGAAGGACGGCTGTGGGTGATGGGCGACCACCGCGACGCCTCCCGGGACTCGCGCGACTATCTGGGCGCCCCGGGCGGGGGCACGGTCCCCGTCGACAAGGTGATCGGCCGCGCCGAATGGATCGGCTGGCCGTTCGGCCGCTGGTCCGGCGTACCCCGGACGGACGCCTTCACGAGCGTGCCCGCGGCGCCCGGCCGCATACCGTCCGCTGCCCCCGGTGGTGCCCATGGGTAAGCGCGGGCGTCCTCGTGCCAGGGCGCGCCAGGCCGCTCCGCCCGCCGGCGTCGACATGGGCACTCCCCGTCCGCCGGGCGAGCGCCGGGTGGGCGGGCGCGCGGAGCGGCGCAAGATCCAACGGCGTATCAAGCGCAGGCGGCGCCGTTCGGCCGTCAAGGAGATACCGATCCTGGTGGGCGTGGCGCTGGTGATCGCGCTCGTCCTGAAGACCTTCCTGGTGCAGGCGTTCGTCATTCCGTCCGGCTCGATGGAGCAGACCATCCGGATCGGCGACCGGGTGCTGGTGGACAAGTTCACCCCGTGGTTCGGCTCGAAGCCGGAGCGCGGCGATGTGGTGGTGTTCAAGGACCCCGGGGGGTGGCTGGACGACGAGCGGAAGCCGCCCAAGGACGACCCGCCGGTCATCAAGCAGGGCAAGGAGTTCCTGACCTTCATCGGGCTGCTGCCGTCCTCCGACGAGCAGGACCTGATCAAGCGGGTGGTCGGGGTGGGCGGCGACACGGTGGAGTGCTGCGATACGAACGGTAAGGTCACCGTCAACGGGACGCCGCTGAACGAACCGTATCTGCACCCGGGGAACCCGCCGTCGCAGAAGCAGTTCAAGGTGACGGTCCCTCAGGGGCGGATGTTCGTGATGGGTGATCACCGGTCCAACTCGGCGGACTCCCGGGTCCACCTGGACGAGCCGTACCAGGGCACGGTGCCGGACAACATGGTGGTCGGCCGCGCCGTGGTGATCGCGTGGCCATTCGGGCACATGCGGCGGCTCGAGGAGCCGGGCACCTACGCCTCGGTGAAGGACGCGCCGAGTGGGGCGACACAGGCCGAGGGCTCGCCGCATAGGCTGTCCCCCATAGATCAGCAAGGAATGGTCCAGCTCCCGACCCCTGCGGAACTCCCGCTCGTTATGGGAGTGGTGATCCTGCGCCGTTCGTGGGGCAGGCGGCAGTCAGGCGTGAGGAGTGGATGTGGGGGATTTGGCGGTCGGCGCACGATCCGGTCACGAAGAGCCCGAGAGGCAGCCCGGTACGGGGGCGGAGCACCCCACGGACGGGGCGGCCGAGGCGCCCGAAGCCGGTGTACCCACGAACGGGTCGGCTGCCGAGCCCAGGGCGTCGGACCCACACGGAGCCGATGGCGGGCCGGAACCCTCCGATCCCCAGGACGGTCCCGGCTCGGCTGATCCGTCCGGGCCCGGGGACGGGGCGTCGAAGCCGGGCCCCGGGAAGCCCGGCGGGCCCGGGAAGCTCGGCAAGCCCAAGAAGGTGCGCTCCTTCTGGAAGGAGCTGCCGATCCTGGTCATCATCGCGCTGGCCCTGGCGCTGCTGATCAAGACCTTCCTGGTGCAGGCGTTCTCGATCCCGTCCGACTCGATGCAGGACACCCTGCAGCGGGGCGACCGGGTGCTGGTGGACAAGCTCACCCCGTGGTTCGGCTCCGAGCCGGAGCGCGGCGAGGTGGTCGTCTTCCACGACCCGGGCGGCTGGCTCGGCGAGTCGCAGACCAAGAGCTCCGGCCCGGTCGCCGAGGGCATCCAGAAGGCGCTCAGCTTCATTGGGCTGATGCCGTCGGCGGAGGAGAAGGACCTGATCAAGCGGGTCATCGCGGTCGGCGGGGACACCGTCTCCTGCAAGCGCGGCGGCAAGGTCATGGTCAACGGCAAGCCGCTGGACGAGCCGTACATCTTCCCCGGGAACACCCCCTGTGACGAGAAGCCGTTCGGCCCGATCAAGGTGCCCGAGGGCCGGATCTGGGTGATGGGCGACCACCGGCAGGACTCGCTGGACTCCCGCTACCACCAGAACCTGAACAACGGCACGGTCTCGGTGGACGATGTCGTCGGGCGCGCGATCGTCATCGCCTGGCCGATCAACCGCTGGACCACCCTGCCGGTGCCGAGCACCTTCGACCAGCCGGGTCTGGGCGCGGCCGCCGCGATGGCCCCCTCGGCCCTGGGGGTCGCGGGTGCGCTGCCGATCGTGCTGTGGCGCCGCCGCCGGCTGATCGCCAAGGTCCGTACGGAGGCCGAGAGCCGGCCGGAGCGGTTGACCGCCGACTGCTGACGGGGCCCGTACCGCCGGGTAGGGTGCGGTTCCGTGTGCCCCGGGGCACACGGAACCTGATCTTCTACGTCTGTTGCGTACGGCGGGAGCACTGGAATGAGCGGAGCCCAAGGGGTGGGGGGCGGCAAGCCGCGGCGCACGCCCGGCAGCGTGCTGTCCGGGCTGGCGGTGGCCGTCGGCTGTGTGCTGTTCCTCGGCGGCTTCGTCTGGGGCGCGGTGCTCTACAAGCCGTACACGGTCCCCACCGACTCCATGGCGCCGACGATCGGCAAGGGCGCCCGGGTGCTGGCGGAGCGGGTCGACGGCGGCGACGTGCGCCGCGGCGATGTGGTGGTCTTCCGCGACCAGGTGTGGGGCGACCTGCCCATGGTGAAGCGGGTCATCGGGGTCGGCGGCGACCGGGTCGAGTGCTGTGACAAGCAGGGCCGGCTGCGGGTGAACGGCAAGGTCCTCGAGGAACCGTATCTGCGCTCGGGGGAGCAGGCGTCCTCCTCGGTCTTCTCCACCACCGTGCCCAAGAACCGGCTGTTCCTGATGGGCGACCATCGCAGCGACTCCCTGGACTCGCGGGTGCACCTCACCGACGAGGCGGGCGGCGCCGTGGAGCGCGGCGCGGTGGACGCCCGGGTGGACGCCACCGCCTGGCCGCTGGGGTCCTGGGGGACCGTGGGGCGGCCCGACGCCTTCAAGGCGCTGCCGGGCGGGATCTCGCAGCCGGGGCCGCTGGGGCCGATCCTGATCGCGGTTATCGCGGGCGCGGTGCTGATCCTGGCGGGCGCGGCCCATGGGCCGATCGCCCGGCGCAGGGCGGGCGGCGGCGCACGGCGGGACCAGGCTGCGAAGGGGAAGGTTGCCGCGAGTGGCTGAGGGGCCCGGCGGAGCCGAGCGGACCGGCACGGACGAGCGGCGGCTGCGGAAGGTCGCCCGGGTGGTGCTGCTGGACCCGCAGGACCGGATCCTGCTGCTGCACGGCTTCGAACCGGACGATCCCTCGTCCACCTGGTGGTTCACCCCGGGAGGCGGCCTGGAGGGCGAGGAGAGCCGGGAGGAGGCCGCGCTCCGGGAGCTCGCGGAGGAGACCGGGATCACCGATGTGCGGCTCGGCCCGCTGCTGTGGCGGCGGATCTGCTCCTTCCCGTTCGCCGGGCGGCGCTGGGACCAGGACGAGTGGTACTACCTGTGTCGTACCCAACAGACCCCGGCGCGTGCCGGTGGCGGGCTGACGGAGCTGGAGCGGCGGAGCGTGGCCGGTCTGCGCTGGTGGACGGCGGATGAGCTGGCCACGGCCACCGAGCCGGTGTACCCGACACGGCTGGCGGAGCTGTTGCGTACGCTGCTCGTCGAGGGACCCCCGAGTGCACCGGTGATCCTGGAGACTGAGCGCGTCTGACGCACAATGGGGGGACGCACGGCTGAAGGGGAACATGCCATGAGCGCCGAGGACCTCGAGAAGTACGAGACCGAGATGGAGCTGAAGCTCTACCGGGAGTACCGCGATGTCGTCGGTCTGTTCAAATATGTGATCGAGACCGAGCGCCGCTTCTATCTCACCAACGACTACGAGATGCAGGTGCACTCGGTCCAGGGTGAGGTCTTCTTCGAGGTGTCGATGGCCGACGCCTGGGTCTGGGACATGTATCGCCCGGCCCGCTTCGTGAAGCAGGTACGGGTTCTCACGTTCAAGGACGTGAATATCGAGGAGCTGAACAAGAGCGACCTCGATCTTCCGAGCGGCTGACTCCACCGTCCGGGCGGCCGACTCCAGCTTCCGGGCGGCTGACTCAGCCTTCCGGGTGGCTGGGTTTTCCACAGCCGGACGGCTGTCCACAGGAATGCTCCAAGATCCCTGAGCCGGGCGCGGGGGCGTCACAGTCGGTGCCGGAGGTGGTGCCGAATGAACGCCCGAGGAGCGTTGGGCCGCTACGGCGAGGATGTGGCGGTCCGCACATTGGCGGAAGCCGGGATGACCGTCCTGGAGCGCAATTGGCGGTGCCGGGACGGCGAGATCGACATCGTCGCTCTCGACGCCGGAGCGCTGGTGGTGTGCGAGGTCAAGACACGCCGCGAGGGTGGTTACGAGCATCCGATGGCGGCCGTCGGACCGGACAAGGCCGAGCGGCTGCGCCGGCTGGCGGAGCGCTGGCTTGAGCGGCACGGCGGGCCGCCGCCGGGCGGGGTGCGGATCGATGTGGTGGGGGTGGTGCTGCCCCGCCGGGGCGCGCCCGTGGTCGAGCATGTGCGAGGGGCGGCCTGATGGGGTTCGCCCGCACCTGCTCGGTGGCGCTGGTCGGGGTCGAGGGCGTGGTGGTGGAGGTCCAGGCCGATCTGGAGCCGGGAGTGGCCGCCTTCACCCTCGTCGGGCTGCCCGACAAGAGTCTGGTGGAGAGCCGGGACCGGGTCCGCGCGGCCGTGGTCAATTCCGGCGGCGAATGGCCGCAGAGAAAGCTCACGGTCGGGCTCAGCCCGGCATCCGTCCCCAAGGGCGGCAGCGGCTTCGACCTGGCCGTGGCCTGTGCGGTGCTCGGCGCGGCCGAGCGCGTGGACCCGCGTGAGATCGCCGATCTGATGATGATCGGGGAGCTGGGTCTTGACGGCCGGGTGCGGCCGGTCCGCGGGGTGCTGCCCGCCGTGCTCGCCGCCTCCGAGGCGGGCTACCGCCAGGTCGTGGTCCCCGAGCAGACGGCGGCGGAGGCGGCCCTGGTGCCGGGCGTCTCGGTGCTGGGCGTGCGGAGCCTGCGCCAGCTGATCGCGGTGCTGACGGACGAGCCGGTGCCCGAGGAGGAGGAGCCCCAGGAGCTGGGCCGCCCCGATCCGATGCTCGCGGGGCTCACCGTGCCCGGCGCCGGTATGGGCACCGGTGTCGCCGTGGTGCCCGGGGCCGGGGCGGGGCGGCCCGATCTGGCCGAGGTCGCCGGGCAGCGGGCCGCGCGCACCGCCCTGGAGGTCGCGGCCGCGGGCGGGCACCACCTCTTCCTGAACGGGCCTCCAGGTGCCGGGAAGACCATGCTGGCCGAGCGGCTGCCCGGGCTGCTGCCGCCGCTCACCCAGCAGGAGGCCCTGGAGGTCACCGCGGTCCACTCGGTCGCCGGAGTCCTCCCGCCGGGTCAGCCGCTTGTCGAGACTCCGCCGTACTGCGCCCCGCACCACTCGGCGACCATGGCCGCGCTCGTCGGCGGGGGCAACGGCCTGCCCCGACCCGGCGCGGTCTCGCTCGCCCATCGCGGAGTGCTCTTCCTGGACGAGGCTCCCGAGTTCAGCGGGAAGGCGCTGGACGCCCTGCGGCAGCCCTTGGAGTCGGGGCATGTGGTGGTGGCCCGGTCCGCCGGGATGATGCGGATGCCGGCGCGCTTCCTGCTGATTCTCGCGGCCAATCCCTGCCCCTGCGGGCGCCACGGCCTGATGGGCGACGTCTGCGAGTGCTCGCCCGCCACGGTCCGCCGCTATCAGGCCCGGCTGTCCGGACCGCTGCTGGACCGGGTGGACCTGCGGGTCCGCGTGGAGGCGGTGAGCCGGACCGAGCTCACCGGGGCGCGTGCCGGGGCGGAGAGCAGCGCGTCGGTCGCGGCCCGGGTCCGAGAGGCCCGGGAGCGGTCCGCCGCCCGCCTCCACGGCACCCCCTGGCGGTTGAACAGCGAGGTGCCGGGCCATGAGCTGCGCACCCGCTGGCAGCCGTCCCACGGTGCGCTGCGCGAGGCCGAGCGCGATATGGAGCGCGGGCTGCTCACCGCCCGGGGGCTCGACCGGGTGCTGAGGGTCGCCTGGACCGTCGCCGACCTGGCCGGGCACGACCGGCCCATGGCGCCGGACATTGCCCATGCGCTGCAGTTGCGCACCGGGATCAGCCGCGGGGTGCCGGTACCGGTGGGGGAGTGCTGATGCCGACTCCTTCGGCGGGCGGCCGCGGCGCCGTCCCCGCCCTGTTCTCCGAGCCCGGGCAGGGGCAGGGCGGCTGGGACGAGGGGCAGGCGCTCCCGGAGGGGCGGGGCGTCCCGGACGAGAGAGGCACCCCGGACGAGGGGCAGGGGCTCCTCGAAGGGCGCGGCGTGCCGGACGAAGGACGGGGGCTGACCGAGCGGCGGGGCGTCCCGGACGAGGAGCGGCTGGCGCGGGCGGCGCTCACCCGGCTCGTGGAGCCCGGGGAGGAGGCCGTGGGGCGCTGGCTGCGCCGTATGGGGCCGGTGGCGCTGTGGCGGGCGCTCACCGGGAAGGGCAAGCCCCCGCCCGGGGCCACCGGGGAGCGGCTGGCGGGATGCGCCCTCCGGGCGGCCGGGGTGGACCCGGTCACCGACCTCGCGCTGATCGCCCGGTGTGGCGGACGGTTCATCTGCCCCGGGGATCTGGACTGGCCCGGTCAGCTCGACGATCTCGGTGACGCTCGCCCGGTCGGGTTATGGGTGCGTGGCCGGGCCGACTTGCGGATGTGGGCGCTGCGCTCGGTCGCCGTGGTGGGCGCACGGGCCTGCAGCGACTACGGCGCGCATGTCGCGGCGTCCCTCGGCGCCGGGCTCGCCGAGCGGGGCTGGGTGGTGGTCTCCGGGGCGGCCCACGGCGTGGACGGCGCGGCTCACCGAGGGGCGCTCGCCGCGGGCGGGGCCACCATCGCGGTGCTCGCCTCCGGTGTGGACGTCCCCTATCCGCGAGCGCACGCCGAGTTGATCGAGCGCATGGCGGAACAGGGCCTGGTGCTGGCCGAGTTGCCGCCCGGAGCGCATCCGACGCGCCCCAGATTCGTGCTCCGCAACCGGGTCATCGCCGCCCTCACCCGCGGCACGGTCGTGGTCGAGGCCCAGTACCGCAGCGGATCGCTGGTCACCGCGCGCCGGGCACAACAGCTCGGGCGGTCCACCATGGGGGTGCCCGGACCGGTGACCAGCGGGCTCTCGGCCGGGGTGCATGAACTGCTGCGCGGCGAGGCCGTCCTGGTCACCGACGCCGCCGAAGTGGCCGAGCTCATCGGCGGCATCGGAGACCTCGCCCCGGAGCGGCGGGGGCCGCTGGTCGAGCGGGACCTGCTCGATCCCGTGACGGCACGGGTGCTGGAAGCGTTGTCGGCACGGGGCGGCAACCACCTGCGGGATGTGGCCCGGGAATCCGGGACCGGCTGCGACGAGGCCCTGGGCCGGCTCCATGAACTGCTCGCCCTGGGCTTTGTCGAACGTCATGGCGATCGATGGGAGTTGGTCTCGCCCGTGCGCCGGAGCGACGGCGCACGGCGAGGCGATCCCCCGAATCGGGGCAATCGGGTGAAAGGGTTGAGGCGATGACCGTATCCGCACACCGCCGAGCCGACGCCCTTCGCATACCGCGACGCCTTAGTCACGCTACGCTCACAAGGTTTCCGGCGGAAGCGTACGTCCTCACCCATGTCATGGCAGAACGGCTCAAGGCGACGAATGCCCCAGCACATCTCCGGGTCTGACAGCGCGGCGCCGCCCGCGGCTCGCGGCGCGGTGCACCCTGCCGCGCCCTCATCGCTCGACGAGCTGTGGCGGTCGTACAAGACCACGGGCGACGGCCGACTGCGGGAGCAGCTGATCCTGCACTACTCACCGCTGGTGAAATATGTGGCCGGCCGGGTCAGCGTCGGGCTGCCCTCCAATGTCGAGCAGGCGGACTTCGTCTCGTCCGGGGTCTTCGGACTCATCGACGCCATCGAGAAGTTCGACCCCGAGCGCGCCATCAAGTTCGAGACCTACGCGATCACCCGGATCCGTGGCGCGATGATCGACGAGCTGCGGGCCCTGGACTGGATTCCGCGGTCGGTCCGCCAGAAGGCCCGGGCCGTGGAGCGGGCGTACGCCACGCTGGAGGCCCAGCTGCGGCGCACCCCCTCGGAGGCCGAGGTGGCCACCGAGATGAGCATCAGCCTCGAGGAACTGCACGGCGTCTTCAGCCAGTTGTCGCTCGCCAATGTGGTTGCCCTGGAGGAGTTGCTGCACGTCGGCGGCGAGGGCGGCGACCGGCTCAGCCTCATGGACACCCTCGAGGACACCGCGGCGGACAACCCCGTCGAGGTGGCCGAGGACCGGGAGCTGCGGCGGCTGCTCGCCCGGGCCATCAACACCCTCCCGGAGCGGGAGAAGACCGTGGTCACGCTCTACTACTACGAAGGGCTCACGCTCGCCGAGATCGGCCAGGTGCTCGGCGTCACCGAGAGCCGGGTCAGCCAGATCCACACCAAATCGGTGCTCCAGCTGCGGGCGAAACTCGCCGACGTCGGGCGCTGAATCGTCCCTCCGGCATCGCCCTCCGGGTGGCCTCTTCCGTAGAGTGGTCGGGTGCCCAGGATTCGAGCGGCCTCAGTGGCCGAGCACCGGACGATGCAGCGCGCGGCCCTGCTGGAGGCCGCCCGCACCCTGCTGTCCGAGGGCGGCACGGAGGCGCTGACCTTCCCCGCCCTCGCCGAGCGCACGGGACTCGCACGGTCCTCCGTCTATGAGTACTTCCGCTCCCGCGCCGCCGTGGTCGAGGAGCTGTGCGCCGTGGACTTCCCGGTCTGGGCCGCCGAGGTCGAGGCCGCCATGGAGCGGGCCGACGGGCCCGAGGCGAAGATCGAGGCGTATGTCCGCCGGCAGCTCGCGCTCGTCGGCGACCGCCGGCACCGCGCGGTGGTGGCGATCTCCGCCGGTGAGCTGGACGCGGGCGCGCGGGAGAAGATCCGGGCGGCCCACGGCGGGCTGATCGCCATGGTGGTCGAGGCCCTCGCGACCCTCGGGCATGAGCAACCCCGGCTCTCGGCCGTGCTGCTCCAGGGCGTCGTGGACGCCGCGGTCCGACGCATCGAGCTCGGCGCGGCCGAGGACCCCGAGCGGATCACCGAGGCGGCCGTCGCCATGGCCCTGCGCGGCGTCCGGGGCTGACCGCCCGGCCCTTCCACTGTCCCGGCGGGCGCGCGGGTCGCGGCCCCGACGACCGGACGATCCGGGCCGACCCGGGCGACCCAGCCGGATCCGGGCCCAGAGGGACGCCGCCACCAGCGCCGCGGCCGTCGGCAGCCGGGTGTCCCCGGCGGGGGAAGCGAGCGCGGAGAGCGTGGGCGCGTCGCGCACCCCGAACACCGGGAGCAGCCGGGACGGCCCGCCCCGCAGCATCGACGGCGGCAGCAGTGACAGCGGATCGAGATAGCGGTCCGCGCGCCGCAGCCCCCAGTGCAGACAGCCCGGGCGGCAGTGGAAGGGGCCCGGCGCCACCACGCCGACCACCTGCCCGGCGGCCACCCGCTCTCCGTTCGTCACCGTGGCGCGCACCGGTTCGTAAGTGGTGCGCAGGGGAGGGGAGCCGGTCCCGGACACCTCGATCACCAGCACACCACGGCCCGCGACCGGACCCACGAAGCTCACCCGCCCCGGGGCCGCCGCCCGGACCCGCTCGCCCGGGCGCGCCGCGAGGTCGACCCCGCGGTGCCCCGCCGCCCAGGGCGCCGGAGGCGGCCGCCAGCCTCTCAGCACGGCAGGCCGCACCGCGCCCGGCGCACCGTCGACCGGCCATGACCGCTCCCCGCCCGGCCTCGACCGTCCCCCGCCGGGCCTCGTCCCCGGCTCCGGATCCGGCGCCGCACGCGGAGTAGGCGCCGTGCGCGGATCCGCCGCCGCGGCCCGTGCCGCCGCGGGAGGTGACACCAGTAGAAAGGCCGTCGGCACCGACAGCGCAAGAATCACCAGGGCAAGAGCCCACCGCACCACAAGCCTTCGCATGCCCCCACGATGGCCGGGCGGCCCGAAACGGGTGGATCATGGACGGAATCGGGGGACTACTCACGGGTTGTGGATAACGCCGTCACCCGGCACCGTACCGGTCCCGTACACTTCTTATGGCGATCCGGGTCACCGGATCGACTTCGCACGCCCCGCCACCGGTGCTCCGATCGCGCATCGGTCAGCTCGGTGGCCGCGCCCCTCGGTCCTCGGACGACCCCTGAAAGGGCCCCGTCCGTGGCGGGCGCGCCGGGACGTCAGGAGCGGCGGCCACCCGGTCGCCGTGGAACCGAGTACCTCAAGGAGTACGGCCATGGCCGTCGTCACGATGCGGGAGCTGCTGGAGAGCGGCGTCCACTTCGGGCACCAGACCCGCCGCTGGAACCCGAAGATGAAGCGCTTCATCTTCACCGAGCGCAACGGCATCTACATCATCGACCTGCTCCAGTCGCTGTCGTACATCGACCGCGCCTACGAGTTCGTCAAGGAGACCGTCGCCCACGGCGGCTCCATCATGTTCGTCGGCACCAAGAAGCAGGCGCAGGAGGCCATCGCCGAGCAGGCGACCCGCGTCGGCATGCCGTACGTCAACCAGCGCTGGCTGGGCGGCATGCTCACCAACTTCTCGACCGTCTACAAGCGTCTGCAGCGCCTGAAGGAGCTCGAGCAGATCGACTTCGAGGATGTGGCCGCCTCCGGCCTCACCAAGAAGGAGCTCCTGGTCCTCTCCCGCGAGAAGGCCAAGCTGGAGAAGACCCTCGGCGGTATCCGCGAGATGCAGAAGGTGCCCAGCGCCGTCTGGATCGTGGACACCAAGAAGGAGCACATCGCCGTCGGTGAGGCGCGCAAGCTCCGGATCCCGGTCGTCGCGATCCTCGACACCAACTGCGACCCGGACGAGGTCGACTACAAGATCCCGGGCAACGACGACGCGATCCGCTCCGTCACCCTGCTCACCCGGGTGATCGCCGACGCCGTCGCCGAGGGCCTCATCGCCCGTTCCGGTGTCGCCACCGGTGACGAGAAGGCCGACAAGGCCGCGGGCGAGCCGCTCGCCGAGTGGGAGCGCGACCTGCTCGAGGGCGAGAAGAAGGCCGACGAGGCCGAGGCCAAGCCGGCCGAGGCCGCCGAGGCCAAGCCGGCCGAGGACGCTGCCAAGCCCGCCGAGGTCGCCGCGGACAAGCCCGCCGAGGACGCTGCCAAGCCCGCCGAGGACGCCAAGCCTGCCGAGGCCCCCGCCGCGGGCACCGAGCAGGGCTGACCACTCAGACGTCACTCAGACGGTGTATGACGGCGGGGGACGGTGCCTGTGGCGCCGCCCCCGCCGTTCACCCGTAGAGCTTTCGACTTTCGAGAAGAGATTCACAGATCATGGCGAACTTCACCGCCGCTGACGTCAAGAAGCTCCGTGAGCTGACCGGCGCCGGCATGATGGACTGCAAGAAGGCGCTGGACGAGGCCGAGGGCATCGTCGACAAGGCCGTCGAGATCCTGCGCGTCAAGGGCCAGAAGGGCGTGGCCAAGCGTGAGGGCCGCAGCGCCGAGAACGGTGCCGTCGTCTCCCTCATCGCGGACGACAAGTCCTCCGGCGTGCTGGTCGAGCTGAAGTGCGAGACCGACTTCGTGGCCAAGGGCGACAAGTTCGTGGCCGTCGCCGACGCCATCGCCGCCCACGTCGCCAAGACCTCCCCGGCCGACCTGGAGGCCCTGCTGGCCTCCGAGATCGAGGCGGGCAAGACCGTTCAGGCGTTCGTCGACGAGGCCAACGCGACCCTCGGCGAGAAGATCGTCCTGGACCGCTTCGCGCAGTTCTCCGGCGGCTTCGTCGCGGCGTACATGCACCGCACCAGCCCGGACCTGCCGCCGCAGGTCGGCGTCCTGGTCGAGCTGGACAAGGAAGACGCCACGGTCGCCAAGGACGTCGCGCAGCACATCGCCGCCTTCGCCCCGAAGTTCCTCACCCGCGACGAGATCCCGGCCGAGACGGTCGAGAACGAGCGCCGGGTCGCCGAGGCCACCGCCCGCGAGGAGGGCAAGCCCGAGGGTGCCCTGCCGAAGATCATCGAGGGTCGTGTCACCGGCTTCTTCAAGGAGAACGTGCTGGTGGACCAGCCGTTCGCCAAGGACAACAAGAAGTCCGTCCAGAAGATCCTGGACGAGGCCGGTGTCTCGCTCAAGCGCTTCGCCCGTTTCCGCGTCGGCGTCTGAGCCGAGCAGCGAATGACCGGCGACCCCGATAGGGTCGTAGGCAGCCAACCGTCGACCGGTCGGCCGCAGATGTGACGAGGAGGCCATTGCCGCAGAGGTCGTAACAGGACCCGTCCGGCAGTGGCCTTCTTCGTATGTGCACGAGGAGATCTCCAATGAATCACGGCGCGAACGCCAAACAGGCCGCCGATGACAAGAAGGCGCACGGCGCGGCCCCACACGGTCGCTTCCTGCTGAAGCTGTCCGGCGAGGCGTTCGCCGGAGGCGGGGGACTCGGTGTCGACCCCGATGTCGTGCACGCCATCGCCCGCGAGGTCGCCGCCGTGGTCAGGGACGGTGCCGAAATCGCCATCGTCATCGGCGGCGGTAACTTCTTCCGCGGTGCGGAGCTGCAGCAGCGCGGTATGGACCGGGCCCGCTCGGACTACATGGGCATGCTCGGAACCGTCATGAACTGTCTCGCCCTCCAGGACTTCCTGGAAAAGGAGGGCATCGACTCCCGCGTCCAGACCGCCATCACCATGGGCCAGGTCGCGGAGCCGTACATTCCGCTGCGTGCGGTGCGCCATCTGGAGAAGGGGCGTGTGGTCATCTTCGGCGCGGGTATGGGTATGCCGTACTTCTCCACGGACACCACCGCGGCCCAGCGAGCGCTGGAGATCGACGCGCAGGCCCTGCTCATGGGCAAGAACGGCGTGGACGGGGTCTATGACTCCGACCCCGCCCGCAACCCCGACGCGGTGAAGTTCGACGCCCTGGAGTACGGCGAGGTGATCACCCGGGACCTCAAGGTCGCCGACGCCACCGCGATCACCCTGTGCCGGGACAACAAGCTGCCCATCCTCGTCTTCGAGCTCCTGGCCGAAGGAAACATCGCGCGTGCGGTGAAGGGTGAGAAGATCGGCACGCTGGTGAGCGACCAGGGCTCCCGGGCCTGACGGCTCGAACGGGGGATGGACAACGGCCTGCCGGTCGGACACCGTGCAGGAGAAGACGCACGCAGGGGCGAGGCTCTGCTTACTGATAACACCAGGAGCAAGTGGTGATCGAAGAGACCCTCCTCGAGGCCGAGGAGAAGATGGAGAAAGCCGTTGTGGTCGCCAAGGAGGACTTCGCCGCGATCCGCACCGGGCGTGCGCACCCGGCGATGTTCAACAAGATCGTGGCGGACTACTACGGTGCGCTGACGCCGATCAATCAGCTGGCGTCGTTCTCGGTGCCTGAGCCGCGGATGGCCGTGGTCACGCCGTTCGACAAGACCGCGCTCCGCAACATCGAGCAGGCGATCCGGGACTCCGATCTGGGCGTCAACCCGAGCAATGACGGCAACATCATCCGTGTGGTGTTCCCCGAGCTCACCGAGCAGCGCCGTAAGGAGTTCATCAAGGTCGCCAAGGGCAAGGGCGAGGACGCGAAGATCTCGATCCGCAGCGTCCGCCGCAAGGCCAAGGAGTCCATCGACAAGCTGATCAAGGACGGCGAGGTCGGCGAGGACGAGGGGCGCCGCGCCGAGAAGGAGCTCGACGACACCACGGCGAAGTATGTCGCGCAGGTGGATGAGCTGCTCAAGCACAAGGAAGCCGAGCTGCTCGAGGTCTGATGAACGACTCTTCCTGGGGGGCCCCACCAAGCGCCGGACTCCGGGGACCGGGCGGTCAGGGCACCTCCCCCGGCTATGGCTGGGAGGTGCCCACTTCTTCGGCGGGTCCCGCGCACGAGGTGGGTGAGGCGGCGCAAACTCGCCCCATGCCCACTGTGCCCCACGCAGGCGGCGACTCCGGTGAGGCCGCCGACCGTGACCAGGGGGCCGCTCGGCTGAGCGGCCCCCTCTTCCGCGACGAGCGGGAGCCGCAGCCCGGCCCCCGGCAGCCCGCCGGGCGTCGGCCGACGCCCGGCGACCCCGCGCCCGACCCGGCCTCCGCCGACGGCGCGGGCGGCACCGGCGCCGGGCAGGGCAAGAAGAGCGCGGGCCGGAATCTGCGCGCCGCGATAGGGGTGGGCATCGGCCTCGGTGTGATCATCTTGGCCTCGCTCTTCATCTACAAGCCCGTGTTCGTCGGCGTGGTGGCGGTCGCGGTGGTGGTCGGGCTCTGGGAGCTGACCTCGCGGCTGACCGAGCGCAAGGACATCCGGGTCCCCCTGGTGCCGCTCGCCGTCGGCGGGGTCGCCATGGTCGTCGCCGGCTATGTGCGCGGTGCCCAGGGCGCGGTGGTGGCGGTCGCCCTTACGGCGCTCGCGGTGCTGGTCTGGCGGATGACCGAGCCGCCCGACAACTACCTCAGGGATGTCACGGCGGGCGTCTTCGCCGCCTTCTACGTGCCGTTTCTGGCCACTTTCGTGGCGCTGATGCTCGACACCGACGACGGCCCGTGGCGGGTCCTGACCTTCCTGCTGCTGACCGTGGTCAGCGACACGGGTGCGTACGCGGTGGGCTGGCGCTTCGGCAAGCATCCGCTGGCCCCGCGCATCAGCCCCGGCAAGACCCGCGAGGGGCTGCTGGGCGCGGTGACCTTCGCGATGGTCGCGGGCGCGCTGTGCATGCAGTACCTCATCGACGACGGCGTCTGGTGGCAGGGTCTGCTGCTCGGCCTCGCCGCCGCGGTCAGCGCGACCCTTGGCGACCTCGGCGAGTCCATGATCAAGCGCGACCTCGGCATCAAGGACATGGGCAAGCTGCTGCCCGGCCATGGCGGGATCATGGACCGGCTCGACTCGCTGCTGCCCACCGCCCCGGTGGTGTGGCTGCTGCTGGTGATCTTCGTGGGCGGCGGCTGACCACGCCCGCGCACGGGCCCCGCGCCACTCCCGGCGCGGGGCCCTTCGTACGTCTGCGACACTGGGTGAACCATGCCTAAGCCCGGAGAACTGGCTGTGGTCCCTCGGCGGCAGGCTTCCTACCTGCGGAAATGGGGCGAGGAAGCTCCCTTGCCTGACCTTCGGGGCCGTCCCTGGGCCGTCTACGTTTCGCACCAAGTGCTCTGCGGGCTGTCGAAGGCATCGGCGAGTGATGCCGAATGCGTACCGCCGGTGCATTGCTCCCAGCAAAGTTTGGGGTGGTACCACTTTGGAAAAGTGCTGCCGACTCAAATCTCGGAACATTGATGAGACACGAGATTTGCGAACCACTCACAGGAATTTGGGCGGGGCGCTAGGGTAGTACCACCAACGCACCTCACAGTGCGTTGGGGTGGGGCCGAGTCGTGTTGCAATCGGCCTCGAACGTGAGCGGGGCCCCCGCTGCCTGCTAGCTTCAGGGGCCCCGGCGGACTACCGGCCGTGTAAGAGCCAGGTCAGGAACGCCGTGATGGTGGCTGCAACCACCGCTACGAGCACGTCCCAGGCCATCCGCTTCGCACGGCCGTAGTTCCGACTGGCACGTGCGCGTGTGAGCCGTCTCCTGGCCCACTCGCCGACCGTTGACCAGAGTGCCGCAAGGCGGCGCCATGGATTGGTCATCCCCGTTCTCCCTCCACGCAGCGAGCCTGCGCCGACCACCCCGAGATGGATGTCGGTGCGGGCACGGCTCTATCACCCGCAGGGCGGAGGGAGAGTCCGAGAATCAGTGTCCGCACTGAGTAAATCGGATCACGGGGTGCTGTGAGGGCGGAATTCATAAATCCGATGAATTCCTCTTGCTGGACTCCTGTTCGAGCATGAACCCGGGAGGCGGATATTAGCTGGTGTGGTAGATACCCAGAGTGTTGTCGACGGCCTTTCGGGTGCGCTCCTGGCTCGACGGCATGAGATGCGCGTATACCCGCAGTGTCAGCGCCGGGTCAGTGTGCCCAAGGTACTGACTGACTGCCTTGATGCTCTCTCCAGCGTCCAGCAGCACCGAGGCGTAGAAGTGCCTCAGCGCGTGCATGCCGTGCTCGCGCGCGGACTCGTACTTGCCGTCCTCCCCGGCGTCCGGGATGAGGCCAGCGGCGGCGAGCGCGGGCTTCCACTCCTGGATATTGAAGTTGCTGCGCCACACGACTCCGCTCGCGGTGTTCGTGAACAGGAGACGGGCCGACACCTTCGGGCCGTCCGGCTTCCGCCACGGGAGCGTGATCTCCACCGGCTTGTACTCGTCCATGTGAGCGCGCAGGGCCTCAGCTACCGACGACGGCAGCGGTACGTCCCGCTCCTTGCCGCACTTCGGCGGGGCGAACACGGCCTTTCCCCGAATGAGCTTCACCTGCCGGATCACTCGCAGGATGCCGCCCTCGAAGTCGAGGGCGTCTTCAGCGAGTCCCACGATCTCGCCCAAGGCCGCACCCCGCACCTATGTCCACCATGGTCCGGTACCGCCCGGGAAGTGCCGCGCGGACGGCGTGCACCTGGGTGGTTAGCCACGGCACGACGCGGCGTCGCTCGACCGCCGGCGGGCGGACAGACTTCGCGGTGCACGGGTTCCGAGGCAACAGACCGTCGTCCACGGCCGCGCTCAGGACGGCGCGAACGTCGCCGTAGATGTTCCGCGCGTACCCACTGCTGACAGCGGGATTTGCCTCCAAGGCTCCCACCAGTCCGCGGATGTGCTCGGGGCGGAACAAGTCCAGCGGTCGCGAGCCGACGAGCGGGAAGGCGTGTAGGCGCAGCCGCTGCTCGGTCACGATCTGGCTGGATAGATCCGTGCTGTGAGCCTTGAGCCACTTCTCGGCGTAGCCCTTGAAGGTGATCCGGGCGGCGCGTGGATCGATGTACTGGCCTCGCGACATGTCAGACGCGGTGTTGGTGAGCCACTTCTCGGCGAGGCGCTTCTGTCCGTCGCGGAATGACTTGGACTTCTCGGTGCCGTCGGGGCCGATGTACCGGGCCCGGTACCGCGCGCCCTTGCCGTAGCGATCTGTCTTGACCTTGACGGGCTTGCCGTCCGGGCCGGGTTCAGTCTTGTACCAGCGGTCTTGGACGTGACCTGCCATTGAGGCTGGTCCCTTCTCGCGTGCATGAGAGCGGGGCGGGGCCGAATGGCCCCGCCCCGCAGGTGGGTGTGGTGGGTGGTGTTTGCTGTCAGGCGGCCTCTGGGGCGGCCTTGCACTCTCTGACGTAGTGCTGGACGTCGGCGGGGTCGTAGCGCAGGTGCTTGCCGATGCGGAAGCCGGGCGGGCCGGTGCGCTTCTTGCGCCACTGGTAGACCGTCTCCAGGGGCACCTCGAAGAGCTCCGCGATGTCGTCTGGGGTCATGTAGCGGTCTGGGAGTCCGGCACGCAGTGTTGCGCGAGGGTCAGCGGTGGGAGACGTGGTCACCTGGGTTCCTCACGGGTCGGAGGTCGGCGAGTGCAGCCGGAATCGGTGACAGAACTGACAGAAC
>NZ_JAAAYH010000790.1:0-1815 GCF_018035285.1 Streptomyces sp. MK37H
GCGCGACGGCCGTGGGGCGGTGGCCGGCGGGGTGCCCCACCGCCGTCGCCGAAGGGCGTGCGGGTGTTCCGCCGCGCGTCTCCCGCTGGGCTGTACGCGTCTCCTGCTCGGCTGCGCTGGACACATCGGCCTCCGCGGCTCGCGGCCAACCGCCTCCGCCCCGTGGGAGGGAGGCGGGCAGCACCTCATGGCGGGCCGGTGGGCCCGCGGTGTCCCGTCCCGCACGGCCCGGCCTGCGCCCTCCCACCTGTTCTGCCCGCAATCCCCTTTCTATAAGGCTCGGTTCTCCCCCGGCTACCGCTGGGGGGTGCCCCCGCCGGGGCGGCTCAGCCTCCCCCAGCTACCGCTGGGAGGTGCCCCCGGACGGAAGACCCCAGAACCCGGGGCGCCATGGCGCCCGGCCGCTACCGCCACCGGCCGATCATCCTGGGACCTCTCTGGCCTGGGACTGAAACGTGACCATCGAGGGGAGTCCACTGTCGGTGGCTGTGATTACCTATCGCCAGGCGCGCCTTGCGCGTGATCGGGGTTGCCGCGGGGCGCGGCCCTGGGGAGGGGAGAGCTGTTGTGATGGTGCGGCGGATACCGGGAGCGGTGCGGGACGGCCGCAAGGGGCTTCTCGCGCTGCTGCTCGGGGTGTTGCTGATGGCGGTGGCCGCGTGCGGCGGCGGTGGCTCCGGCGGCGGTAAGAAGGGCAACGACGGCAAGGGCGACCGGCCCAAGACCTCGCGGGCCGTGGTGACCATCGCGCCGAAGGACGGCGCCAAGGGCGTGGACACCAGCGGCGCCCTGAAGGTCACCTCGGCGAAGGGCACCCTGTCCTCGGTCAAGGTCAAGGACGCGAAGGGCACCGCGGTCGAGGGGAAGATCGCCCAGGGCGGGAAGAGCTGGCGGCCCGACGCCCATCTCCGTTCGGACACCACCTACACCGTGGACGCGGTCGCCAAGGACGCCCACGGTCTGACCACGGCCAAGCACGCGACCTTCACCACCCTCCGTCCCAAGAACACCTTCGTGGGCATCTACACCCCGGAGGACGGCACGACGGTCGGCGTCGGCATGCCGGTCTCGCTCCACTTCACCCGCGGCATCACCCACCCGGCGGACGTGGAGAAGGGGATAAAGGTCAGCGCCTCGCCGTCGGTGCCGATAGAGGGCCACTGGTTCGGCAACGACCGGCTGGACTTCCGGCCCGAGGAGTACTGGAAGCCCGGCACCAAGGTGACGCTCCGCATGGACCTCGACGGGATCGAGGGCAGGCCGGGGGTGTACGGCGAGCAGCGGAAGTCCGTGACATTCACCATCGGCCGCAGCCAGATCTCCGTCGTCGACGCCAAGTCCAAGAAGATGACGGTCAAGCGGGACGGCAAGACCATCAAGACCATCCCCATCACCTCGGGCGCGCCCGGCCATGAGACCTACAACGGCAAGATGGTGATCAGTGAGAAGCATCCGGTGACCCGGATGGACGGCGCCACGGTCGGCTTCGACGGGGAGTACGACATCAAGGACGTGCCGCACGCCATGCGGCTGTCGACCTCCGGTACCTTCATCCACGGCAACTACTGGGCGGGGCGGCCCACGTTCGGTTCGGCCAATGTCAGCCACGGCTGTGTGGGCCTGTTCGACCAGCGCGGCGGAGGGGACTCCTCCACCCCGGCGTCCTGGTTCTTCCGCAAGTCGATCATCGGCGATGTGGTCATCGTGAAGAACTCCCATGACGAGACCGTCCAGCCGGACAACGGGCTCAACGGCTGGAACATGTCCTGGGAGAAGTGGAAGGCGTGACCTCGGCCGGTGTCCGGGCGCCCCGTC
>NZ_JAAAYH010000791.1:0-1814 GCF_018035285.1 Streptomyces sp. MK37H
CTGGCCGCGTTCTGGAACGTCTTCCGGCTCCCACCCGATCTGGCGGAAGCCCTCGCCGCGACCTGCCGACGGGTGATGCCCGACGCGCCGTTCGACTTCCGGGCGGTGACGCAGGGCGGCCTGGACGTGTATCACCCGATCCTCACCAAGGCCGCCGACGGGATACGAGCGGCGGGCGCGTTCGGCGAACCGGAACAGTGGCGGTTCGACTGGGAGTGGACCTACACCCGGGACGCCTGGCTCGAGCAGATCCCCACCCAGGGCGCCTTCACCCGGCTCCCTCCGGCCGAGCTGGCGGAGGTGCTGGAGGGCGTTGGCGCGGCCATCGACGCGATGGGCGGCAGCTTCACGATGCCGTACGCGACGGTGGTGATCACGGCGACCCGAACCGCCCCCGTCTGACCGCCGAGCACTTACGAGCGCAGGTGGGCCGTCAGCCCGTCGGTGACGGGGTATTCCCGCTCCAGGGGCAGGCGCTGGGCCGCGGATTCCACGTCGCCTTCGTTGACGAGCGCGTGGATCTCGTGGGCGAGCGGGGTCACGTCGCTGATGGAGACCGTCCACTCGTCGGCGTAGCGGCGTACGGCCTCACCGGAGAGCCCGAGTTGCAGTGAGCGGTAGGGCAGTGCCTGGAGGCGCAGATCGCGCTCGGGGTCCCACTGGACGCGGGCCGGTGCGCGCTTCACCTGGCGTTGCCAGGTGCTGAGGTCGGGGTGCAGCCCACGTACGTAACTCGACAGGCACGCGTTGCGCAGCGCCCACTCGAAACCCGCGCGAGTGATCTCGACGGCAAGTACGGTCTCCTGCCCCGGCTTTGTGCCCCAGCCGCAGCGGTACATCATCCAGAGGAACGACGGCTTGATCCAGGTCATTCGGTCCCGCTTCCACGCGGTGGGGAAATGCCCCTGGCGAACCGCGGGCACGCCGATCTCCGGCGGGTACGCCTGGTAAACGGTGACCGTGGATGCCGTGTGGAGCGCACGGATCGTGCATCGCGCTTCGTTCATGGCGTACAGCGTGAAGCCGCGCGATTCTCATTGCCATTCATTTTTGGATCGTTCCGGCCGACCGGCCGCGTATCGCATCGCGGGCTGCCTGAGGGAACAGACCGCGGGCGCCGACAGCCAGCGTCCACATCAGGAGAGGAAATGCCGCGACTCGCTCCATACCGCCCATGCCCAGTCCCAGGTAGTGGTGGGAAAGGAGGAGCCCGAAGGCCGCGATCGCGGTGATTCCCAGCAGGCTCGTGGCCCAACGCAGTGGAGGCGCGACGTCGTTCGACAAGCCGGCTCCCGCCAGCAGAAGGCCGATGTTGCCCGTTCCCATGATGAGTAAGGCACCCAGGACGTGCTGGTTTTCGTGGACGTCCGCAGGTGCCAGCCCGGCGAGTACAAATCCCAGACCGGCACCGGCCAGGAGAAACCGAGCCACTTTGGCGGTCGCGCCTCGGCGCCACAGAGGACCGGTCAGAGCGGTGCCGACGACGAGGAGCGTCCCCAGGGCGATGAACGAGACGTTCATCAGGCCGTGGTCGGGAGAACAGATATACCGTAACGCGGCGGTGGCCTCAGGCACTCCGGTGAGCCCCCGAAGCGGGGTAGGGCAGACCCTACGAATGGGCGCGTCTCATGGCTTCGCGGAACGGCGGTCAGCGCCTCGAATAACCCCACCCTTCGCTCATGGACTTTCTCCGATCTGCTCGCCGCGAGACCTCGGCTCGGGCGTCTCGATATGCACCGGCCCCAGCTGCGGGCGCTTGGCGGTGCGGCCGTCGCCGGAGGAGCGGCCGCGGAGGCGGCGGGTGAGCCAGGGGC
>NZ_JAAAYH010000792.1:0-1813 GCF_018035285.1 Streptomyces sp. MK37H
GCTGGATGAACAAGGGGAAAACGGCCCTGCCGAAGGAAATTCGGCGAGGCCGGGAAGGTGGGCGTCATGGACGAACTTGATACGGCGATAGTCCGCGAACTGCAGCGCGACGCACGGCAGACCAACCGCGAACTCGCCCGGACGCTCGGCATCGCCGCCTCCACCTGCCTGGAGCGGGTGCGGGGGCTGCGCAACCGCGGGGTGATCACCGGCTATCGGGCGACGGTCGATCTGCGTTCGCTGGGGCGGCCGGTGCAAGCACTGCTCGCGGTCCGGATCCGGCCGCTCAGTCGGGAGGTGATCGAGGGGTTCAAGGCCTATCTGGTCACGCTCCCCGAGGTGCTGTCGGTGTATGTGGTCGCGGGCGGCGACGACTTCCTGGTGCATGTCGCGGTGCGCGATGTGGACCGGCTGCACGCGTTCTTGATGGACCGGGTGTCGGGGTGCAAGGAGGTCGTGGACTTCCGCAGCTCGATCATCTACCAGCATGTGGCGGGCGATGTGATCAACGAGCTGGAGTGACGACGGGGAAGGCGACGGGGAAGAGCGCGAAGAGAGCCGGTCCCGGGGGGTGCCGTCATCCACCCCGGAACCGACTCCGTCCGATCGGCCACGGCCACCGCCACGGCCACAGCTAGTGCCACGGACACGGTGTCAACGGCATCGCCGTAAGGCCTCGGCCTCAGCCGTGACGTACGGCCTCAGCGGTGACGCGGGACCTCAGCCGCGGCCTCGCTGTACGGTCTTGCGGCGGTTGGCGACGGCGAACAGCACGGCCGCGCCGGTGGCGAGGACCGCGGCGCCGCCGATGGCCATGGGGCCGGTGGATCCGTCGCCCCCGGTCTCGGCGAGGTGCTGCCCGTCGGCGGCGCTCCCGCCCCGCGAGCCCTGCGGGCCCTCCGGTCCGGTGCTCGCGGCCATGACCTCGGCGCTCTTGGCCTCGGGGTGGTTCCCCTCGGTGCCCTTCTCGTCCGCCGCCTCCGAAGCCTTCGGGCGATGGTCGGCCTCGGCGCCGCTGTCACCGCCGTGGCCGTGGTGATCGACCGTGGACTTCTCGGCGCCCGCCGCTATCTGGGCGTCATCGGGCGCGCCGGCGGTGGGTGCGGAACCCGCCTTCGTCCCGGCGCCCTTGGCCGCGGCGGCCCCTCCGCCGAAGGTCACGTCCGAGCAGGTGTAGAACGCCTCCGGGCTGTCCGAGCGCTGCCAGACGCTGTAGATCAGATGGCGGCCCGACTTGACCGGCACCTTCCCCGAGAAGACGTAACTCCCGTCCCGCAGCGTGGGGTCGGTGACCTTGGCGAACGGCTCCGCCTCCAGGTCCGCCCAGGTCAGGGGCTTCGTCGGGTCGTAGCCGTCCTTGGTGATGTACAGCTCGAAGCTGCCCCGGTGGGGCGCGGTGGCCCGGTAGGTGAAGGTGTGCTCACCGGCCGTCATGGCGGTGGCGGGCCAGTCGGCGCGCGGCAGGTCCAGGCCCTTGTACTTGTCGCGGCCCGCGCTGCACAGCTTTCCGTCCGGGATGATCTGCTTGTGGCGCCCGGCGGCGTCCGGGATGTTGACCTCGTTCCAGTCGTAGAGCGCCTGGGTGCCACCCGCCTGGACGGCCGCCTTGCAGGCCGCCGAGTCCGGGCTCTCCGGCCCCTCCGCGAAACACGCCGACACCCGGCTGACCGGGCCCGTCATCGAACCGTGCGCGGAGGCCGGGTCCGCGCTCAGCGCGGTGAGGGCGAGCGGCACCATGCCGAGCACGGCGATGCGGGCGGTTCTGCGGCGAACGGTCGCACGAGCGGTCATCGTGGGGGACTCCTTCGGTGGG
>NZ_JAAAYH010000793.1:0-1803 GCF_018035285.1 Streptomyces sp. MK37H
TCACCAGGGGCGACCGGCGCTGGCTGGTGCTCATCTGCGCCTGTGTGATCGCCGCGGCGCTCGCCGAGACCGCCGCGATCCTCCTCTTCTCGGATCTCACCGACAACGCCCTGCGGCAGGGCTCGCTCAGCGCCTTCTGGGTCCCCGCCGCGCAGTGGCTCGCGGTCGCGGTGCTCGGCGCCGGCGTCGGCTATATGGGCAACTCGCTCGCCGTATGGACCGCGGAACGGTTCGTACTGCGGCT
This sequence comes from Streptomyces sp. MK37H, assembly GCF_018035285.1. Lineage (NCBI taxonomy): Bacteria > Bacillati > Actinomycetota > Actinomycetes > Kitasatosporales > Streptomycetaceae > Streptomyces > Streptomyces sp. MK37H. Next base: position 245 of record NZ_JAAAYH010000793.1, read on the forward strand.
GCGGGCCCGGGTCTTCGCGCATGTGCTGGATCTCCCGCCGCACTTCTTCCAGCGCCACCGCCAGGGCGATCTGGTCGAGCGGCTCACCGGGGACGTGGAGTCCATCGAGCAGATGGTGGTCTCCGGGGTGGTGAGCACCGTCTCCGCCGTCTTCAGCACGGTCTTCTTCTCCGTGGCCGCCTTCCGGCTGCGCTGGGACCTGGCGCTGGCCACCTTCGTCCTGGCACCGCTCTTCTGGCTGGCCGCGCGGCGCTTCTCCGGGCGGATCAGCTCGGTCGCGCGGGATGAGCGGGTCGCCGACGGCGCGATCACCTCCGTCGTCGAGGAGTCGCTCGGCAACGTCGTGCTGACGCAGGCGTACCACCGTAAGGACGCCGAGCAGCGGCGGCTGGACCGGGAGGCGCGGGCGTGGATGCGGGCGTCGGTGGCCGGTGCCCGGATGAGCGAGCTGTACGAGCAGCTTGTCGAGGTCATCGAGACGCTGTGCGTGCTCGCCGTGATCGGGCTCGGCGCCTGGGAGATCTCCCAGGACCGGATGACCATCGGCCAGCTGCTGGCCTTCGCCGCCTTCCTCGGCTACCTCTACCCGCCGATCCGCAACCTCGGGCAGCTCGGTCTCACCCTTACGGCCGCCACCGCGGGCGCCGAACGGCTGGCGGAGATCCTCGACGCCGAGCCCGCCGTGAGCGATCCGCCGCCGGGGGCCGCGATGGCGCCGTGGCGGGTGCACGGCACGGTGGAGTTCGACGGTGTCGGCTTCCGCTACCCCGGGGGCGACCGGCGCACCCTGGCCGGGGTCTCGTTCACCGCCCGGCCGGGTGAGTTCGTGCTGATCACCGGGGCGAGCGGGGCGGGCAAGTCCACCGTCTCCAAGCTGCTGACCCGCTTCTACGACCCGGCCGAGGGGTTCGTACGGCTCGACGGCGTACCGCTGTACGCGATGCCGCTGGGCTTTCTGCGGACGCATGTGACGCTGCTGCCGCAGGAGACGCTCATCCTGCATGACACCATTCGCGAGAACATCGCCTGCGGCCGCCCCGGGGCCGCCGAGCACGAGATCGTCCGGGCGGCGCGGGACGCCGCCGCGCACGACTTCATCGCGGCGCTGCCCGAGGGCTACGACACCCGGATCGACCCGCATACGGCGCGGCTGTCCGGCGGGCAGCTCCAGCGCATCGCCATCGCCCGCGCGATGCTGCGCGACGCGCCCGTCCTCGTCCTGGACGAGCCCACCACAGGGCTGGACGCGCTGGCCGCGCGGCGGGTCGTCCGGCCACTGCGGCGGCTGATGTCCGGCCGGACCACGATCATGATCACCCACGATCTGAACCTGGCGCCGGACGCGGACCGCATCCTGGTGCTGGACCACGGGCGGGTCGTGGAGATGGGCACGCATCACGAACTGCTGGCGCTGGGCGGGGTGTACGCGCGGCTGCACGGCTCCGGGGACGGCTCCCTGACCGATACAGGCCCGCAGCCGACGCTCCGGCTCGGGCCGCTCTGACGGGGGCGGGCTCGGCTCGGCCGAACCCAGCCGGGTCAGGGGGTCTCCGGCGGAT
>NZ_JAAAYH010000794.1:0-1802 GCF_018035285.1 Streptomyces sp. MK37H
GTTTCGGCCGGACACGGCCTTCGCTCGTCCGTACGCGTCCATCTCGGGCGCGTACGGGCGTTTTCGACCCCCCGTCATGGGCACTCTGTACTCACACCGTCACCGGCGGGCCCGATGGCGTTCACCGGGCTCGCCGTACGGACGATCCTCGCCCGACACGTCCCGCACCGTCGCACAGTCAATGCCGCAATCCGGGACACTTTGCCCTGATCTGTCGTGTGCCCGGGGAAAGGACGCGACGCCATGCCGGAAGCTCCGCTCTCCCGGGGGGCACATCACCCGCCGACCGCCGTACCGCGGGACCAGCCCCCACCGGCCGCGGCCCGCACCGCCGCGGCCGCGGGCCCGCCCGGGCTGCTCACCTCGCTCGCGCCGCTGCTCGCCGAGTGGCTGCCCCGGCAGCGCTGGTTCGCGGGCAAGGGCCGTCCCGTCACCGGCTTCGCGCTGGTCTCCGCGACCGAGCTGCTGCCGTGGCGGGCGAGCGGCGGCACGCCCGGGCTGCTCCATCTGCTGATCCGCGCCCAGCAGCCGGAGCCGCCCGGCCACCGGCACGGCTTCGGCTGCGGCCACCGGCGCGGGGCGGCGGCCAGCGACTGCTACCAGCTCCTGCTCGGGGCGCGCCCCGCCCTGCCGCCGCCGCTCGCCCCCGCGCTCATCGGCCGGCCCAGCGGCGGGCCGCTGGACGGGCAGACGGTGTACGAGGCGCTGGCCGACCCCCGGCTCACCACGCTGCTGCTGGAGCGGCTGCGGATGCCCGGGCGGCTCGGCCCGCTGCGCTTCGTACGGGAGCCGTCCAGCGCGATCCCCTCCGCGCTCGCGCCCCGGGTGATGACCGCCGAGCAGTCCAACTCCTCGGTGGTTTACGGCGATACGTTTATTCTCAAGCTCTTCCGGCGGGTCAGCCCCGGCACCAACCCCGACCTGGAACTCCCCCTCGCGCTCGCCCGCACCGGCTGCGCCCGGGTGCCCGCGCCCGCCGCCTGGTTCGAGGCCGAGCCCCCGGCCGAGGGCGCCGGGCCACGGCCGGAGCCGGTCACGCTGGGGGTGCTCCAGCCCTTCCTGACCGGCTCCCGGGACGGCTGGCAGCTCGCGCTGGACGCCCTGGCCGCCGACGGCGACTTCACCGACGCCGCCCGCGCGCTGGGGCACGCGACCGCCGAGGTCCATCTGGCGATGGCCCGCGCACTGCCCACTTCCGTGCTGCGCCGCCCGCAGATCGAGCACCTCGCCGCCGCGATGAGCGAACGGCTCGACTCGGCCGCCGCCGCGGTGCCCGCCCTCCAGCCGTACCGCACCGCGCTGCACGGCGCGTACGAGGACCTGGCCGCGCTGGGGCGCGCGGGCCGCACCTGGGCGGCCCAGCGCATCCACGGCGATCTGCACCTGGGGCAGGCGCTGCTCACGGGAAACGACGGCGGCGGAGGCGGGCGGTGGTCACTCATCGACTTCGAGGGCGAGCCGTCCCGTCCGCTGGCCGAGCGGCGCCGCCCGCAGCCGCCGGTGCGCGACATCGCGGGCATGCTGCGGTCCTTCGACTACGCGGCGGCCGTGGGACGCCATGAGCGCCCGCAGGAGTGGGCGGGCCGCACCCGCGCCGCGTACTGCGCGGGCTATGCGGAGGGTTCCGGCACCGATCCGCGCGACGAGCCGGAGCTGCTGCGCGCCCACGAGACCGACAAGGCCGTCTACGAGGTGCTCTACGAGGCGCGGCACCGCCCCGACTGGCTGTCCGTCCCGATGACCGCGATCCACCGCCTGGCCGCCACCCGCGCCTGACTCTGGACCGGGGAGCCCGGTCCGGG
>NZ_JAAAYH010000795.1:0-1800 GCF_018035285.1 Streptomyces sp. MK37H
GCCCCATGGGACGGGAGCGCGCGGGACCGGGGCGCGCGGGAGGGCTCCTCGCCGGACGGCAGGGACGTCCCCGGTGGCATCCCCGGCGGCCGGGTCGCCCAGTCGCTGCTGGAGGAGATCCTGGTCGACCCGTACGAGACCGGGCCGGAGCCCTCGGACCGGATCGCCGTGGCGCACACCGGTGACGAGGCGGTGGCGCTCGTACCGCTCCCGGCGCTCTCCGACGGCCCGTCGGACGGCGCCGCGGACCACCCGGAGACGGAGGGGGTGCAGGCCGACGCGCTGCTCGCCGCCGTCCGGGAGCCGCTCGCCCGGGGCCTGGACGGCGACGGCCGGCTGACCCTCGGCGTCAGCGCCGCCGTGCACTCCGCCGACGGGCTGCGCGGCGCCCTGGAGGAGGCCCGGCACGCCCGGCGCGTGGCCGCCGCGCGCCCCGGGCGGGTATGCGCGGCCGGACATCAGGAGCTGGCCTCGCACGTACTGCTGCTCCCCTTCGTCCCGGACGATGTGCGGCGCGCCTTCACCGCCCGGCTGCTGGACCCGCTGCGCGAGTACGACCGGCGCCACCGGGCCGAGCTGATCCCGACCCTGGAGGCGTTCCTGGACTGCGACGGCTCCTGGACGCGCTGCGCCTCCCGGCTCCATCTGCACGTCAACACGCTGCGCTACCGGATCGGCCGGATCGAGCAGCTGACCGGGCGCGAGCTGTCGCGCCTGGAGGACAAGCTGGACTTCTTCCTCGCGCTGCGCATGAGCTGACGCGCCGCGGAAGCGACGGCGGATGCGTCTGCGGAAGCGCCCGGAGCGCGTCTCCGTGCCCCAACGCGACATCACCCTTGCCAGGGGTTTGTGAATTCATTCACACCAACCTCTTGGCCGGGCGCGCGCATTCATGCTGAGATTCGCCCACGGCTTCCGGCTCGATGGCGCGCTTGGGGAGGGCAATGTGGCGGACACCGCCATGTCACCACCTGGATCGTCAGGTTCCCATTCCGAGGTACGAACGGGGCGCGGGCTCGACCCGCTTATGGACGACCCACTCGACACGGCGGTATGGCGGCTGCGCTCGCGCGGCTGCTGGAAGGACGCCGCCGAGCTGCTCACCCCGCGAGCGGCGGACGACGCCTCGGCCGCGCTCAAGCGCAGCGTCGTCCTGACCGAACGGTGCATGTACACCTCCACCGGCTGGGACGCGGCCGAGGACGCCCTGCGGGCGGCGGAGGCGCTCGCGCTCACCGACACCGAGCGCGGCGCGACCGCGTGCGAGCGGGGCTATCTGGCGTACGCGTCGACGCTGCTCGGGGTGCGGGACCGGGCCGACGAGGCGCGGACCGCGCTCGGCCGCGCCGCCGCGCTGCTCTCACCGGGCTCCCCGATCCGGCCGCTGCTGGACTTCCGGCGCGGGCTGATCTCCCAGCACCTGGCCCACAACCCGACCGGCGCCCTGGCCGCCTTCCAGCGCGCCCACGCGGGCGCGGCGGCGCACGGCGACACCCTGCTGCGCTCGTTCACCTGGCGCCATCTGGCCGCCATGGCGGAGGCGGAGGGCGATCTGCCCGACGCACGGCACGGCTTCGCGGAGTCGCTGCGGATCCGTGAGGAGCTGGGCTACCTGGTCGGCATCGCCCCGGCCCTGGCCGCCCTGGCCGACGTGGAACCCGACCCCGACGAGGCCGCCCGCCTCCGCACCGAGGCCGGCCGCCTGGTCCGCCTCCTGGGCGGCGTCCCCGTCTGGCTCGCGGAACAACTCTCCACCGAGGACACCGCCGACTGACCCGCCCGGCGGCCCTGGGGCGGGAT
>NZ_JAAAYH010000796.1:0-1794 GCF_018035285.1 Streptomyces sp. MK37H
TCCAGGTGGCCAGTTCGGCGGCCGCCTCGAGGTTCAGGGCTCGGTGGGAGCGGGCGGCGGGGGCGTAGAGGCGCTCGACGTATTCGCGGACCATGCGGCCCGCGAGCACCTTGGGGCCGAGGGTGGTGAGGGTGCGGCGGACCATGGCGATCCAGCGGCCGGGGAGGCCGTCCAGGCCGCGGTCGTAGAAGCGCGGGGCGACCCGCTGCTCCAGCAGGTCGTAGAGGGCGGCGGCCTCCAGGTCGTCGCGGCGGGTCTCGTCGATGGCGTCGCCGTCGGCGGTGGGGATGGCCCAGCCGAAGTCCGGCTCGTACCACTCGTCCCACCAGCCGTCGAGGACGGAGAGGTTGAGACAGCCGTTCAGGGCCGCCTTCATGCCGCTGGTGCCGCATGCCTCCAGCGGGCGCAGCGGGTTGTTGAGCCAGACGTCGCAGCCGGGGTAGAGCTTCTCGGCCATGCCCATGCCGTAGTCGGGCAGGAAGACCAGGCGGTGGCGCACCCGGGGGTCGTCGGCGAAGCGGACCAGCTCCTGGACGAGGCGCTTGCCGCCGTCGTCGGCCGGGTGGGCCTTGCCCGCGACGACGATCTGGACCGGCCGCTCGGGGTGGAGCAGCAGCTCCATCAGCCGGTCCTGGTCACGCAGCATCAGGGTGAGCCGCTTGTAGGAGGGGACGCGGCGGGCGAAGCCGATGGTGAGGACGTCGGGGTCGAGCACCCCGTCGATCCAGCCGAGTTCGGCGGTGCCCGCGCCGCGCTGCCGCCAGGAGGCGTACAGCCGCTGCCGGACCTCGGCGACCAGCCGCTTGCGCAGGGTGCGGCGCAGCTCCCACAGCTCGGAGTCGCCGAGGTGGCCGAACTGGCGGGCGCCGAGCCGGGTGACCTCGGGGGCCGTCCAGGTGGGTGCGTGCACCCCGTTGGTGACGGAGGTGATGGGCACCTCCTCGGGGTCGAAGCCGGGCCAGAGCCCGGCGAACATCTCCCGGCTGACGCGGCCGTGCAGGGTGGACACCCCGTTGGCACGCTGGGCCAGCCGCAGCCCCATCACCGCCATGTTGAAGAGGTTGGGCTCGCCGCCGGGGTACGTCTCCATGCCGAGCGCGAGGATCCGCTCGACCTCGATCCCGGGCAGCTCGGCGTCGTCGCCGAAGTGGCGGGCGACCAGCTCACGGTCGAAGCGGTCGATCCCGGCGGGGACGGGGGTGTGGGTGGTGAAGACGGTCCCGGCCCGCACCGCCTCATGGGCGGTGTCGAAGTCGGCCCCGCCGGCGATCAGTTCGCGGATGCGCTCCAGGCCCTGGAATCCGGCGTGGCCCTCGTTGGTGTGGAACACCTCGGGTTCGGGGTGGCCGGTGAGCCTGCAGTACGCGCGCAGGGCGCGGACGCCGCCGATGCCCAGCAGCATCTCCTGGAGCAGCCGGTGCTCGCTGCCGCCGCCGTAGAGCCGGTCGGTGACCTCGCGCTCGCCGTGGCCGTTCTCCTCCACGTCGGAGTCGAGCAGCAGCAGCGGCACCCTGCCCACCTGGGCCTGCCAGACGCGGGCGTGGAGCGGACGGCCGCCGGGCAGGGTGAGCGGGATCCGGACGGGCCGGCCGTCCGCCTCGCACAGCCGGGTGAGCGGGAGCTCGTCGGGGTCCAGGACCGGATAGTGCTCCTGCTGCCAGCCGTCGCGGGAGAGCGACTGCCGGAAGTAGCCGTGGCGGTAGAGCAGGCCGACGCCCATCAGGGGGACGCCGAGGTCGCTGGCGGCCTTGAGGTGGTCACCGGCGAGGATGCCAAGGCCGCCGGAGTACTGGG
>NZ_JAAAYH010000797.1:0-1788 GCF_018035285.1 Streptomyces sp. MK37H
GGCTCGGGCGTCACGACGGGCTTGGGCGTCACGACCGGCTCGGGCGTCACGACCGGCTCGGGCTCCGGTGCGGCCTCCTCCCGTACGGGGGCCGCGGCGGGCGGCGACATGAGGGCGGCGCCGAGCGTCAGTCCCCCGTCGGCGAGCACCACCTGTCCGGTGATCCACCGCGAGGCGTCGGAGGCCAGGAAGGCGACGACATCGGCGAACTCCTCCGGGGTGCCCAGCCGTCCGAAGGGGGTCGCCCTCGCGATCACCTCCTGCATCTCCCGGGCCCGGGGGAACTTGTCCGCGACCTCGCTCTCCAGCATGGCGGCCGAGGCGGTGTTCACCCGGATGCCCAGCGGGGCGTACTCCACGGCGAGATAGCGGGTGGCCGCTTCGGCGGCCGCCTTGGCGGGGGCGCAGGCCGAGTAGTTGGCCATCACCATCTGCGAGCCGCCGAGCGCCGAGACGGTGACGATCGACCCGCCGCCGCCCCGCGCCATCAGCGGGGCCGCGGCGCGGGCGCAGCGCAGTCCGCCCTTGTAGTTGGTGTCGATGGCCTTGGCGATGTCCTCGTCTGTCACCTCGGCCAGGGGCAGCAGGGCCCCGTTGGCGGCGCTGTTGACGAGGATGTCCAGCCGCCCGTGGCGCTCCTCGATCTCGGCGAACATCCGGTCGACCTGCTCCTGCCGGGCCACCGAGGCCCGGGCGAGCTCGACCCGGGCGCCGCTTGCCACCAGTTCGTCCCTGGTGCGCTTGGCCTGGTCGTGCGAGTGGAAGTAATTGAGGACGACATCGGCGCCGCGGGCCGCGAGGGTCCGCGCGATCGCCTTGCCCACGCCCTTGGAGCCTCCGGTGACCAGGGCCACCTTCCCCGTGAGGTCTTTCATCGGAACGACTGACTCCTTCCGCGACTGCTGCGACGAGGGGTGGGCGCTTCAGCCCGTGGCGGAGGCCGGTGTGTGGGCCCCGTGGTCGTTGAGCTGCTGGAGCACAAAGTCGGTGATCTTGCCCATGGTGTTGTAGGTGGCCAGCCGGAAGCCGGACTCGCGCGGCGGCAGCCCGTAACGGCTGGACACCCTGGACAGGAGTTCGACCTGCTTGACGGAGTCGACGCCCAGCTCGGCCTCCAGCTGCACCTCGTCCTCGAAGACGTCCTCGGGGTATTCGAGCGCCTCGGCGTAGAGGGTCCGCAGCTCCCCGAAGAGCTGGTCGCGGCCGTACCCCTCGGGCCGCGAACCGGACGCCGGAGCCGCCGGGGCCTCCGGTGCGGGCGCGGGAGCGGCCTCGGCGGCGGGCTCGGGCTCCGGCTCGACGGCTGCCGCGGGCTCCGGCTCGGGCTCTGCGCCGCTGCCCTCGGTGGACTTGCGGAAGGCGTCCAGTTCGGTGCGGACCAGCTCCAGCACCATATGGCCGCGCTCGCTCCAGTACGCCGCGAAGACGTCCGCGGGCACCGAGGGGGCCAGCAGCTCGGCGAGCCCGCCGCGCTCGGGCGCGGCCAGACCGGCCTCGCGCAGCGCGTCGAGGGTGCCGTCGAGCGCGAGCCGCCCGCCGGTCACGGCCAGCGTGGGCAGCGACCGCACCTCGGAGCCGTCGGTCACCTTGGCGACCAGCTTGGAGAGCGCGGCGCGCCCGCCCGCCTCCACGAACACCTCGGCACCGGTCTCCCGCAGATGCCGTACGGCCGCGGCGAACCGCACCGGCCGGGTGAAGTGCTCGGCCAGCAGCTCGGCGAGGACGTCGCCCGGCTCGTAGTAGCGCTGCAGGATCGGCGAGTAGACCGGGCGGTTCAGCGGACGCTGG
>NZ_JAAAYH010000798.1:0-1781 GCF_018035285.1 Streptomyces sp. MK37H
CACCGCCCGGCCGAGGCCAGGCTCTGGGACGCCATCGAGGAGCTCGACGTCGACGCCCTCACCAGCACACTCCAGCTGGAGAAGGACAGCCCCGGCGTCGACGCCCTGCTGCCCGCGCTCCCCGTGCTGTCGACCTGGCGGCGCCGGCACCGCGAACGGTCCACCATCGACTCCTGGCGCTACCGCGTCGCGTGGAAGCAGTTGCCGGACCCCGCCACCGCGCCGACGCTCAGCGGGACCTGGCTGCTGCTCGTGCCCTCCGGGCTGGAGGAGCACCCGGTCGTCCACGCCACCGTCCAGGCGCTGGATGCCCATGGTGCGGCCCATGAAGTCCTGTCGCTCGATGGCGTGGACGCCCGACGCGACGCCCTCGCCCCACTGCTCTCGCACCTGCCCGATGGCAGCACACCTGAGGGCATTCTGAGTCTGCTCGCGCTCGACCAGACGCCCCACCCCGACCACCCGGCCGTCCCCACTGGGCTGGCCGCGACGGCCGCCGTTGTCCAGGCCCTCGGCCAGACGCCGCTCATCGCGCCCCTGTGGTGTGTCACCCAGGGTGCGGTGGCCGCCACCGCCACCGATCCGCTCCCCCACCCGCACCAGGCCCAGATCTGGGGTATGGGCCGGGTCGCCGCGCTTGAATATCCCCACCTCTGGGGCGGTCTCATCGACCTCCCGGCCGACGTGGACTCCCGCACTCCCGCCCGTATCGCCGCCGTACTGGCGCCCGGTCAGCCCGAGGACCAGGTGGCGATCCGCGCCACCGCACTGGCCCGCCGACTGGAGCGCGCCGCGTGCCCTGACACCGCGCCCACCGCGTGGCGCCCCGCCGGTACGACCCTGATCACCGGCGGCACCGGCGGTCTGGGCGCCCACGTGGCCCGCTGGCTCGCCCGCCAGGGCGCACCCCGTCTCCACCTCGTCAGCCGCTCCGGCCCCGACGCCCCTGGCGCCACCCAACTCACCGAAGAGCTGACCGCGTTGGGCGCGACCGTCTCCGTCACCGCCTGCGACGTATCCGATCGCACCGCGCTCCAGCACCTCCTCGGCACCATCCCGGCCGAATACCCCCTCACCGCCGTCGTCCACGCCGCCGGGCTCGCGGAGAACACCCCGCTCGCCGAGCTGGACCTTTCCGGGATCGAGGCGGTGCTGCGGCCCAAGGCGCTCGCGGCCGCCCACCTCCATGAGCTCACCGAGGACCTCGACCTCAGCGCCTTTGTGCTCTTCTCGTCCGGCGCGGCCGCGTGGGGCGGTAGCCGACAGCCCTCGTACGCCGCCGCCAACTCCTATCTCGACGCCCTCGCCGAGCACCGCCGCGCCCGTGGCCTGCCCGTCACCAGCCTCGCCTGGGCACCGTGGAGCGATGCGGGCATGGCCGCCGACGAGGCCGTCATCGACTACTACCGCCGGCGCGGGATGCGCCCCCTGGACACCGATCTCGCCATCGCCTCGCTCCAGCACTCCCTGGACCACGGCGACACCACGATCACCATCGCGGACATCGACTGGGAGAGGTTCCCGGCCGGTTTCACCGCGCAGCGGCCCAGCCCGCTGCTGTCCGACCTGGCCGCCGCCGCGTCGCCCATCGCCGATGCCACCCCGGATGCCACCGCGGCCTTGAGCAGTTCGCTTCAGCGGCAGCTGGCCACCGGCTCCCCCGCCCAGCAGCATCAGCTCCTGCTCCATCACATCCAGACGCATGCCGCCGCGATCCTCGGCCATCCCACCATCGACGCGATTCCACCCGCCCAGCCGTTCCAGGAGTTGGGGTTCGACTC